>NZ_QKRU01000059.1:0-44287 GCF_003234055.1 Pseudomonas sp. 57B-090624 | reverse complement strand
ACGGCTATGACGGTGCTGATACCTATGTCTTCAACCTGGGCGATGGCCAGGACACCCTGGCCGAGACTTTCTACTACACGGCTGCCAACAGCACCGATGTCGATGTCGTCCGCTTCGGGGAAGGCATTGCCGTCTCCGGCATGCGCATGACCCGCGAGGGCAGCAACCTCACCCTGCACTACAGCGCCACCGACAGCATCACCTTCACCAACTGGTATACCAACGCTTACGGACGGGTCGAGAAGATCGAGTTCGCCGATGGCACCACTCGCACTGTCAACAGCCTGGAAATGGAGCTCGGTGTCACCGGCACCGCCGGCGACGACAAGTTCGCTCCCCTCGGCAATGACGCCGTGCACCTCAAAGGCATGGCAGGCAACGATGTGCTCAGCGGTACAGCCGGCAACGACATCCTCGATGGCGGGGAAGGCAACGACAGCCTCACTGGCGGCTACGGTAATGACACCTACTTGTTTGCCAAAGGAGATGGCCAGGACCTGGTAGCCGATGCAGGCGGCAACGACACCCTTCTCTTCAGCGAAGGCATTTCCGCCAACGACATCTGGCTCCAACGCAACGGCAGCAACCTGGAACTGACCCTGCGTGACTCCCCCGACAAGGTCACCATCAGCAACTGGTACTCCAGCACCTCGAACCACATCGAGACCATCAAGTCCGGCGACGGCAAGACCCTGCTCGACAGCCAGGTGCAGAACCTGGTCAACTCCATGGCGGCCTTCGCGCCGCCTGCGGGTGGCAATTCCAACCTGACGCCCGAGCAGAGGGCGCAGCTGGAGGTGGTGATCGCCGCGAACTGGCAGTAACCGCTGAGTAAATGAACAAGGCCCCTCACGGGGCCTTGTTCATTTCCGGGGTTTGGAATTGTTCAGCGCACCATCCACCCATCCCCTCACCTGCTCGGCACTGGGGGCCTGTGGAGCGAAGAGGATGCGGTAGATCATCGGGGCGACCACGGCGTCGACCAGCTGATCAGCACTGGGGGCCGCTTCGCCGCGTTGGGCGGCGCGGTCGAGGATGAGTTGCAGCTGGCAGCGGACGAGGTCGGCGCATTGGCCGGGGTAGTCGCCGGCCAGATCTGAGACGACATCTCGAATCAGGGTGCGGCCGAGCTCGGAGCTCATCTCGTCGAGGTATTGCTCGGCCCAGGCGTGCAGGTCGCCGGCGAGGGTGCCGGTGTCCTGGGGCTCGCCAGGGAGCATGCGCTCCAGGGCGACGTCGGCGAGCAAAGCGGAGAGGTCGCCCCAGCGGCGGTAGATGGTGGAGGGCGTGACGCCCGCGCGGGCGGCGATCTGCGGGACGGTGAGGTCGGCGCGGTCACGCTCGTCGAGCAGTGCGCGCACGGCGGCGTGGATGGATTCCTGCACTCGGGCGCTGCGCCCACCGGTGCGACGGTTTTCTTTGATGGCCATGGCGGCGGACCTTAACACAAAGAATTTGCGTTAAGGAATTTCTGCGCGCAGACTGCGCAAACGCAATGTCTTAGCTTTAGTGAGCCCATCATGGTCCAGACCGCCGATACCTGCCTCGACCAACGCCACGCCCGCAGCGGCATCGCCTTGTTGGCGAGCACGCTGCTGAGTTTCCTGGCCGCGTCCAGCGCGCCCACCCCGCTCTACCCGGTGTACCAGGCACATTGGGCCTTCAGCCCGGCGATGCTGACGCTGGTCTTCGCCATCTATGCCTTCAGCCTGCTGGCGGCGCTGCTCACCCTGGGCAAGCTGTCCGATTACCTGGGCCGGCGGCCGGTGATCCTCTCTGCCTTGTTACTGGAGATGCTGGCGATGGCGCTGTTCATCGAGGCCGATGGCGTCGCCTGGCTGCTGGCGGCGCGGGTGATGCAGGGGTTCGCCACGGGGATGGCGACCAGCGTGCTGGGGGCGGCGCTGCTGGATCGCAACCCCGAGCGCGGGCCGCTGTTCAACAGCGTGGCGCCGCAGCTGGGCATGGCGTGCGGCGCGCTGGGTTGCGGAATGCTGGTGGAGTGGGCGCCCTGGCCGTTGCACCTGGTCTACCTGGTCCTGCTGCTGGTGTTCGCCGCCCAGGCATTGCTGGTGTGGTGGCTGCCGGAATCCATCTCGCGCCGCCCGGGTGCCATCGCCTCGCTGCGTCCGACCCTGAAGGTACCGCCCCAGGCCCGAGGCGCGCTGTGGCGCACGCTGCCGGTGAACGTCGCGGTCTGGTCCCTGGGCGGCTTCTACCTGTCGCTCGCGCCGTCGCTGATCCGCGCGGCCACCGATTCCAACTCGGCGCTGGTGGGCGGGCTGGCGGTAACGGCGCTGACCCTGAGCGGCGCCCTGTCGATCCTGTGGCTGCGCCAGCACACGGCGCAGCAGGTGCTGCGCATCGCCACCGCCCTGCTGCTGTTAGGAGTGAGCGCCATGCTGGTGGCCGTGCAGGCCGGCTGGCTGTGGCTGTTCCTGGTGGCCTCGCTGGTGGCCGGCGGTGGCTTCGGCTCGGGCTTCCTCGGCGCGCTGCGCAGCGTGATGCCATTGGCTCATGCCCATGAGCGCGCCGGGCTGATGGCCACCTACTACGTGATCAGCTACCTGGCGTTCTGCGTACCGGCGCTGCTGGCGGGGGTGTCGGCGCGCCACTTCGGATTGGTGGCGACCGCCACGGGGTTCGCGCTGGTCCTGATCGGCCTGATCCTCGTCGCATTGCAGGGCGTGTTGCGGCCCGAGCGCGCCTGAGGCAAGGCCCCCCGTCCAGCCGACGATTGGATTACACCCGTAATATACAAGCGTTTGAATTACGCATATCATCCTAAGCACGCGCCCCATCGGATCGCTCGAACCCCGGCGCTCCCGCCGGCTCCGCCCGGCCCAACCAGCAAGGACCCGAGATATGCAATCCATCGTCATCGCCGGTTTCGCCCGCTCGCCCTTCCACTTCGCCAAGAAGGGCGGGCTGATCAACATCCGCCCGGACGACCTCGCCGGCCAGGTCGTAAAAGGCTTGGTGGATCGCCTGGACATCGACCCCAACGAGATCGAGGACCTGATCCTCGGCTGCGCCTACCCCGAGGCCGAACAGGGCATGAACCTGGCACGCATCGTCGGCTTCCTCGCCGGCCTGCCGCAGAGCGTGGCCGGGGCGACGGTGAACCGCTTCTGCGGCTCGTCCATGACCGCTATCCACTTCGCCGCCGGGCAGATCCAGCTCGACGCCGGCGAGGCCTTCATCTGCTGCGGCGTGGAATCCATGACCCGCGTGCCCATGGGCGGCTTCAACATCTCGCCCAACCCGCGCCTGACCAGTGGCGAGATCCAGGCCTATATCCCCATGGGCCACACCGCCGAGATCGTCGCCGAGCGCTACGCCATCAGCCGCGTGGACCAAGAGGCGATGGCCATGCAGTCCCACGGGAAGGCTGCCGATGCGCGCCTGCGCGGCCTGCTGCAGGACGAAATCATCACCATCGAGACGCCCGACGGCCCGGTTACCGAAGACGGTTGCATCCGCCCCGGCACCAACGCCGAGGCCCTGGCCCAACTGAAGCCGGCGTTCGGTGGCAGCGTGACCGCCGGCACCGCCTCGCCGCTGACCGATGGCGCGGCGGCGGTGTTCGTCTGCACCGAGGCATTCGCCCGGCGCTGGAAGCTGGACATCCTCGCGCGCATCAAGGCGGTGGCTGTGGTCGGCTGCGCACCGGAGGTGATGGGCATGGGCCCGCTGCACGCCACCCGCAAGCTGCTGCAGCGCAGCGGCCTGTCGGTCAATGACATCGACCTGTTCGAGATCAACGAAGCCTTCGCCAGCCAGGCACTGGCCTGCATCCGCGAACTGGACATCGACATCGCCAAGGTCAACCTCGACGGCGGCGGCATGGCCATCGGGCACCCGCTGGGCGCCACCGGTGCACGCATCACCGGCAAGGCCGCCTCGCTGCTCAAGCGCACCGGCGGCCGCTACGCCATCGCCACCCAATGCATCGGTGGCGGCCAGGGCGTGGCCACGCTGCTGGAAAGCGTCGAGTGATGCGCCGGGGAGGTGCGAATGCGCCTCCCCTTTCGTCGGCCATCGGCATTGCTGCGACGGCAACTGCATACAGGCGGTGAATATGGAATTACAATCGCCATACTAACGCCCGGAATTTGAGGCCACTGCCATGCGCTACTCGGAAGACCACAAGGCCGAAACCCACAAACGCATCATCGCGGAAGCTTCCCGCCGCTTCCGCGCGGACGGCATCGACGCCACCGGCCTGCAGCCGCTGATGAAGGCATTGGGCCTGACCCACGGCGGCTTCTACGCCCACTTCAAGTCCAAGGATGCCCTGGTGCAGGAAGCCCTGCGCGCGGCGGCCAACGACGCCAGCGGCCAGTGGGCTAAGGTGCTCGCCAAGCCGGAGCCGCTCAAGACATTGTTCAAGCGCTACCTCTCGCCGGAACACCGCGACCACCCGGACGCCGGCTGCCCGCTGCCGACCATGTCGTCCGAACTGGGCCAGCGCGGCCAGGCCAGCCCCATCAGCGACGAGGTGGTGGGCAACCTGCTGAGGATGATCGAGAAGGAAACGGGTGACCCGCAGGAAGCGATGGCGATGGTCGCCACCATGGTCGGCGCACTGAGCCTGTCCCGCAGCGTCGCGGACGAGGCCCTGTCCAAGCGCATTCTCGACGACGCCTGCAGCAACCTGACCGCACGCCTGGAAGAGAAGAAAGGCGGCAAGGCCTGAGCCCGCCGCCAGGATGCCCATGAGCGGCCGCAAGGGCCGCTCCGTTCAACCCATCCAGCGCCGGAACAGCGCGCTGGCATTCACCCCGCCGAAACCGAAGCCGTTCGACAGCGCGTAGTTGATGGTCATCGGCCGCGCCGCGCCATGGACGATGTCCACGCCGGCGGCGTCTTCGTCCGGCTGTTCGAGGTTCAGGGTCGGTGGTGCCACCTGGTCGCGGATGGCCAGCACGGTGAAGATCGCCTCCAGCCCACCGGCAGCGCCAAGCAGGTGCCCGGTGGCGGATTTGGTGGCGGAAACCGCGATCCCACCCTCCGCGCCGAATACAGCCTTGATCGCCGCCAGCTCACCCTTGTCGCCCACCGGCGTGGAGGTGGCATGGGCGTTGAGGTGCTGGATCTGCCGCGGCTCGATGCCGGCCTGGGCGATGGCGGTGCGCATGGCACGCTGGGCGCCGCTGCCGTCCTCCGGCCCTGCGGTGAGGTGGTAGGCGTCGGCACTGGTGCCGTAGCCCACCAGTTCGGCAATGGGCGTGGCGCCACGTGCCAGGGCATGGTCGAGTGATTCGATCACCAGCATGCCGGCGCCCTCCCCCATGACGAAGCCATCGCGACGGCTGTCGAAGGGCCGGGATGCCTGCTCGGGATGGTCGTTGAAATCGGTGGACAGCGCACGGGCTGCCGCGAAGCCGGCCAGCGCCACGCGGTCGATCGACGCCTCGGCGCCGCCGCACAGGGCGATGTCCACCTCGCCGGAGCGGATCATCCGCGCCGCATCGCCGATGGCCTGCACGCTCGCGGCGCAGGCGGTCACCGGGGCGCCGATGGGGCCCTGGAAGCCATGACGGATGGACACGTGCCCGGCGGCCAGGTTGACCAGGAAGGAGGGAATGGTGAAAGGCGACAGGCGTCGCGGGCCACGGCTGTCGGTGGTGCGCACGGCGTCGGCGATGGCACCGAAGCCGCCGATGCCGGAGCCGATCACCGTGGCGGTACGGACCTTCTTCTCGTCGCTGTCGGCGACCCAGCCGGCCTGCTGCAAGGCTTCATCGGCGGCGGCCAGGGCGAAGAGGATGAAGCGGTCCATCTTCTTCTGCTCCTTGGGCGGGGCAGCACTGTCGGGGTCGAAGCCACCCTCGGGGTCTTCCTCCCGCGTCGGTACGCTGCCGCCGACCTTGGTCGCGAGATCCCGCACGGTGTCTTCGGGCAGGGCACGCAGGCCCGAACGCCCAGCCAGCAGGCGCTGCCAGGCGGTTTCCACGCCGCAGCCCAGGGGCGAAACCAGCCCCATGCCGGTGACGACGATTCGTTGCGAGTTCATCATTTCCCTCCAAGTATCAAGCAGGTCGTGGAGCCGGTGGCATAGAGCTTCCCGTCCACGTCATAGATGCGGCCCTCGGCCAGTGCGGTCGAGCGGCCCACGTGGATGATGCGCCCTTCCGCCCTCACCGGCCCGGTGTTCACGGTCATGGCCCGCACGTAGCTGATGCGCAGGTCGGTGGTGGTGTAGCCCTGCCCCGGCTTGACGTGCATATGGATGGCGCAGCCCATGCAGGAATCCAGCAGGGTCGCCGCATAGCCGCCATGCACGGTGCCCAGGGGATTGTAGTGACGGGCATCCGGAACGCCCTGGAACACGAAGCGCTCTTCTGACCATTCGATGGGCACGAAGCCCATCAGTTCACCTATCGGTGGCGAAGGCAGGTCGCCCCGGCCGATGCCGTCGAAGAACTCTCGCGGGCTCAGTTGCACCACCTCGGACATGCTCAGGGTGCCGGGCTTGAGCCGCGCGCACATGGCGCGCTCGGCTTCCAGCCAGGCCTGCAGCTTCTCTTCACGGCTCGATTCGCTCATGGCGCTTTTCCTTCTCGCTCGGCCCGCGGGCCCGATTTGAATTTCGATCATCATATAACGAGGCGCAGGGCCTCGCGCAAGGCCATCCGATGGGCGCCTCGCGCGGGCGGGATCAGAGCCCCATCTGCTTGCTGATGATCTCGTTCATGATCTCCCGCGAGCCACCGCCGATGGAGAGGATGCGGTTGTCGCGGTAGAGCCGTTCCACCAGGCTCTCGCGCATGTAGCCCATGCCACCGAGCAGCTGCACGGCGTCGTAGGTGACCCGGTCCGCCACGTCGGTGGCGAAGTTCTTGGCCATGGAGATTTCCTTGATCACGCTCTTGCCGGCGGCCATCTTCGCCGCCTGGCGGTAGGTGAACTCGCGGGAGACCTCGACCTGGGTGGCCATTTCCGCCAGGCGATGCTTGAGCACCTGGAACTTGCCGATGGGCTTGCCGAAGGCTTGCCGCTCGCGGGCCCAGCGCTCGGCTTCTTCCAGGGCCATCTGTGCGGTCATGTTGGCCATGATGGCCAGGGCCAGCCGCTCGGACTGGAAGTTGGCCATGATGCAGGCGAAGCCCATGTTCTCGACGCCGATGAGGTTGCCTGCCGGCACGAGGCAATCCTCGAAGAACAGTTCGGCGGTGTCGGAGGCCCACCAGCCCATCTTCTTCAGCTTGCGGCCCACGCTGAAGCCGGGGGTGCCCTTCTCGATCAGCAGCAGGCTGACGCCGCCGAAGCCGTCGCCGCCGGTGCGCACTGCCACGGTGTAGTAGTCGGCGCGCACGCCGCTGGTGATGAAGGTCTTGCTGCCATTGACGCGGTAGAAGTCCCCCTCGCGCACCGCGCGGGTCTTCAGGTTGGCCACATCCGAACCACCGGACGGCTCGGTGATGGCCAGGGCCATGATCTTCTCGCCGGCCAGCACCTGCGGGGCGATGCGCTCGCGCAGTTCGGGGCGGCCCCACTTGATCAGCGGGGGCAGGCCGATGTCCAGGGAGCCCAGCCCGGCCACCAGGCCGCCGGAGCCGCTGCGCATCAGCTCCTCGCTGGCCGCCACCTTGGCGAACAGGTCGCCCTCGTGGCTGCCGCCGTACTGCTCGGGGTAGCCGATGCCGAGGATTCCGGCGGCGCCGGCCTTGAGGTAGAGCTCACGGGGGAATTCCTCGGCCTCCTCCCAGTCGCCGATGTGCGGGAGGATCTCCCGCTCGACGAAGCGGCGCACCGAGTCGCGCACCAGTTGATGGGAGGGGTCGAAGTATTCCTGGCAAGCGGACATGGTGTGGCTCCCTGTTTGAGTCAGAGAAACTTACCGAGCGCTTGCTTGGTTTTCAAGGCGTGACATGCGCCATCGATCAGGACGTATGCGCCGCTCCGAAGCGCTCCCGATAGACCGAAGGCGGGAGCCCGACGGCGTTGCGGAAGGCCACTCGGAAGCTCTCCACCGAACGGAAGCCGCACAGCTCGGCGATACGCTCGCTGCCGTCGACACCGCTCTCCAGCAGCTCGCGGGCACGGGCCAGGCGTTCGTGCTGCAGCCAGGCCTTGGGCGTCATGCCGGTGGCCTCGCTGAAACGGCGCAGGAAGGTGCGCTCGCTCATGGCCACGCGGCGGGCCAGTTGGCTTACTTCCAGGGGCTCGTGCAGGTGCTGCCGGGCCCACTGCATCAACGCCGAAAGATCGTTTCGTGGAGCACGGGCCACGGGTGCGGGAATGAATTGCGCCTGCCCGCCGGCACGCTGGGGCGACATCACCAGGCGTCGCGCCACGGTATTGGCCACCTGGGTGCCGAAATCCCGCGCCACCAGGTGCAGGCAGGCGTCGATGCCGGCGGCGCTGCCCGCCGAGCTGATCAGTTGGCCGGCATCGACGTAGAGCACCTCGGGGTCCACCTCGATGGCGGGGAAGCGTCGCGCCAGCTCCTCGGCATAGCGCCAGTGGGTGGTGGCGCGCCGGCCATCCAGCAGGCCGCTGGCGGCGAGGACGAAAACGCCGGAGCAGATGGACACCAGCCGCGCGCCACGGGCATGGGCGTCGCGCAGTGCACTCAGCAGCCGTTCGGGCGGTGCCTCGGCACGGTCGCGCCAGCCGGGAACGATGATGGTATGCGCCTCGGCCAGGCGCTCCAGGCCCGCATCGGCCAGCACCTGGATGCCGCCCATGGCGCGCATGGGGCCGTCGTCCAGGCCGACGATGCAGTGGCGGTACCAGGGAAAATCGAACTCGGGCCGAGGCAGGCCGAAGATCTCCACGGCGATGCCGAATTCGAAGGTGCAGAGGCCGTCGTAGGCGAGGATGGCCACCAGGCCGGGGTCGTCGTTCAATTTGGCGGAAACCTACCAGTCACTGTCCTGCCCGCCACTGTAGAGCAGGAAGGCCGCTGGATACAGTGGCGCCATCAAACCAACCGATGGAGAACCACCATGCCCAGCCTCATCAGCCAGTTCCCCGCCGCCGCTCCCGATGCGGCCCTGGCCCACTTCACCCAGCGCCTGGCCTTCGAGACCGATTGCTCGGACGTACATGCCAGCCAGCAGGCCGGCGAGGTCGACTACGTGCTGGTCGATGTGCGTGGCGAAGCAGCCTACGCCGCCGGCCATGTGCCGGGCGCGATCAACATCCCCCATCGGCTGATGACCGCCGAATTCATGGCCCGCTACCCGCGTGACACGCTGTTCGTCGTCTACTGCGCAGGCCCCCACTGCAACGGCGTGCACCGCGCCGCCGTGCGCCTGGCCGGGCTGGACTTCGCGGTGAAGGAGATGCTCGGCGGCGTCACCGGCTGGCTGGACGAGGGGCTGAGCCTGATCACGGCGACTGACGCCGCTGCCATCGGTCAAGGCATCCCTTGTGCGTGTTGAGGTGGGAGCGCCGTAGCCGCGCGTCCCTCACTGGCTTGCGTGGGGCGGACCTGGAGGGGGCGCTCCGCCATGCACCCCCGCGCTCGGCCGCGCCCCTGGCGAGCGGATTCATGCGTACCAGAGACAGCCGATAGACAGTTTCCCCCCAGCCAATCACGTTCCTCTGACTCCACAAGCCGAGCTGCAGACGTTGCGATGGCTGGCAAGGCACCTGCAGTATCGGCTGGGTTACCGCGCTCGATACTGCCGATACCGCAGTCATGACAACGACAAGAGGTCAGCACGCGTATAGACGCCCATCCCCCGGCAGCACGCCGGAGGCCTGCCTTCGCCGCCTTCTTGCCGTCCCTGTCCCTCGTTGTGAGCTGCACCGGCGTTCCTGCGCGGCGGGTGATGTTCGCGCCTGCTCGTGGCCGGCCGACGTCGTCTAAGGTGTAGCTCTGCATAAATCCAACAACGACGGAGAGACCTCCATGCGACTGACCAAGAAACTCAGCCTGTTCGCTGCTGCCGCGGCCTTCACGGCCAGCACTGCGGCCTTGGCTGCGCCCACCTTCATCAACGTACTGACCGGCGGCACCAGCGGTGTGTACTACCCGATCGGCGTGGCGCTGTCCCAGCTGTACAGCAACGGCATCGCCGGGTCGAAGACGTCGGTGCAGGCGACCAAGGCGTCGGTGGAGAACCTCAACCTGCTGCAAGCCGGGCGTGGCGAACTGGCCCTGGCGCTGGGGGACTCGGTCGCTGATGCCTGGAACGGCGTGGAGGATGCCGGCTTCAAGGCTCCGCTGAAGAAGATCCGCGCCATCGCCGGGACCTACCCCAACTACATCCAGATCGTTGCCAACGCCGAGTCGGGCATCCATTCGCTGGCGGACCTGAAGGGCAAGCGCATTTCCGTCGGCGCGCCGAAGTCCGGCACCGAGCTCAACGCCCGCGCCATCTTCAAGGCCGCCGGGCTGACCTACGAGGACATGGGCAAGGTGGAGTTCCTGCCCTACGCCGAGTCGGTGGAGCTGATCAAGAACCGCCAGCTCGATGCCACCCTGCAATCCTCCGGGCTGGGCATGGCGGCCATCCGCGACCTGGCCTCGACCATGAAGATCCGCTTCGTGGCCATCCCGCCGGAGGTCACGGCGAAGATCGACAACGCCGCCTACCAGGCGGCCACCATCCCGGCGGGCACCTACGACGGCCAGGACACGGACGTCCCCACCGTGGCCATCACCAACATCCTGGTCACCCACAACGGCGTGCCGGACGAGGTGGCCTACCAGATGACCAAGCTGATGTTCGAGAACCTGGATCGCCTGGGCAACGCCCACTCTGCGGCCAAGGACATCAAGCTGGAAAACGCCACCCAGAAGCTGCCCATCCCCCTGCACCCCGGTGCCGAGCGCTACTACAAGGAAGTGGGCGCCCTGTAGCCCGGACCGGACCCGGGCTGTCGCCCCTCCGCCTTCCCCGGCGCGCAGCGCTCCGGCATTGCCCTGAGCCGGAACGCGACGCGGACCGGGGCACGGCGTTGCGGCGCCGGCCCCTGCTTCTCGCATCGATGTCGTGATGAGGCTTCACCCCATGAGTGAACAAGACAACGGCCTGGCTGCCAGTCCTTCCGACTGGCCAAAGGCGCTTTTTGCCGTGGCGCTGCTGTTTTCCATCTTCCAGATCGTCACTGCCGCCTTTCACCCGGTCTCGACCCAGGTGCTGCGTGCCGTGCACGTCGGCTTCCTGTTGCTGCTGGTGTTCATCAGCTACCCGGGGCTCGGCAAGGGCCGCCCCTGGCAACCGCTGGCCTGGCTGCTGGGCCTGGCCGGCATGGCCACGGCGATCTACCAATGGGTGTTCGAGGCGGACCTGATCCAGCGCTCCGGGGACCTGACCACGGGCGACATGGTCGTCGGCCTGAGCCTGATCCTGCTGGTGTTCGAGGCCGCACGGCGGGTCATGGGCATCGCCTTGCCGATCATCTGTGCCCTGTTCCTGGCCTACGGCATGCTCGGCCAGTACCTGCCGGGGGACCTGATGCACCGGGGCTACGGCCTCGACCAGATCGTCAACCAGCTGTCGTTCGGCACCGAGGGCCTGTACGGCACACCGACCTATGTCTCGGCCACCTACATCTTCCTGTTCATCCTCTTCGGGGCCTTCCTCGAGCAGGCCGGGATGATCCGGCTGTTCACCGACTTCGCCATGGGCCTGTTCGGCCACAAGGTCGGCGGGCCGGCCAAGGTGTCGGTGGTGTCGTCCGCCCTGATGGGAACCATCACCGGCTCCGGCGTGGCCAACATGGTTACCACGGGCCAGTTCACCATTCCGCTGATGAAGCGCTTCGGTTATCGCCCGGCCTTCGCCGGCGGGGTCGAGGCGACCGCGTCGATGGGCAGCCAGATCATGCCGCCGATCATGGGCGCCGTGGCCTTCATCATGGCCGAGACCATCAACGTGCCGTTCTTCGAGGTGGCCAAGGCGGCGCTGATCCCGGCGCTGCTGTATTTCGCCTCGGTGTTCTGGATGGTGCACCTCGAAGCCCGCCGTGCGGACCTTAGGGGCTTGCCGAAGGATGAATGCCCCAACCCCTGGAAGGCGGTGCGGGAGCGCTGGTTCCTGCTGATCCCGTTGCTGATCCTCATCTACCTGCTGTTCTCCGGCCGCACGCCGCTGTTCTCCGGCACCGTCGGCCTGGCGCTGACGGCCATGGTCATCCTCGGCTCGGCGATCATCCTGCGGGTATCGTCCAAGGCGCTGCGCTTCGCCTTCTGGATCGCCCTGGGCGTGCTCTGCGCCGGCTTCTTCCAGCTCGGCATCGGCGTGGTGTTCGGCGTCATCGGCCTGCTGGTGGCGGCGTGCTGGTTCGTCAAAGGCGGCCGCGAAACGCTGACCCTGTGCCTGCACGCCCTGGTGGAGGGTGCGCGCCACGCAGTCCCGGTCGGGATCGCCTGTGCCCTGGTCGGCGTGATCATCGGGGTGGTGTCGCTGACCGGAGTCGCGTCCACCTTTGCCGGCTACATCCTCGCCATCGGCCAGGACAACCTCTTCCTGTCGCTGGTGCTCACCATGCTGACCTGCCTGGTGCTGGGCATGGGCATCCCGACCATTCCCAACTACATCATCACCAGTTCGATCGCCGCCCCCGCCCTGCTGGACCTGGGCGTCCCGCTGGTGGTCTCGCACATGTTCGTCTTCTACTTCGGCATCATGGCCGACCTCACCCCGCCGGTGGCCCTGGCCTGCTTCGCCGCTGCGCCCATCGCCAAGGAGCGCGGCCTGAAGATCAGCCTGTGGGCCGTGCGCATCGCCGTGGCCGGCTTCGTCGTCCCCTACATGGCGGTGTACTCGCCCGCGCTGATGCTGCAGGGCGACAGCCTGCTGGCGACGCTGTATGTGGTGGCGAAGGCGGTGCTGGCCATCGGCATCTGGGGGGCGGCGTTCACCGGCTTCCTGCACGCCCGCCTGGCCTGGTGGGAACGCGGGCTGGGTTTCGCTGCCGGTGCCAGCCTGATCCTCGCCACGCCCATCAGCGATGAGGTGGGCTTCGCCCTCAGCGCCCTGTTCGTCGCCCAGCACCTCTGGCGTGCCCGGCGTGCCGGGGCGAGAACGACATGATCGGCTTGTGCCTGGGCATGGCCGGGGCGGTGTGGGCGGAGATGCCCGTGCCGTCCTTCACCCTGGCCTGGACCCACACCATCGAGAAGATCCGCTGGGAGGAGGACTACCGCGTCACCGCCGAGGGGTTGTTGCTCGGCGAAGCGCGGGTCAAGGGCTCCGGTGCCGGCATGGAGATTCCCGAGGGCGCCGTCCTGCGTGAGGGCAGCTGGCATTACCAACGGCAGATGCCACCCTTGCAGCCACTGCGCGTCGGTCGCACCCCAGAAGCGGGGGACTATCTGCTGTGCATCAACCAGCGCTGTCGCCCACTGAGTGACTGGCTCGGCCCACCAACGGCGAGCCAACCGGCGCTTGAACTGTGGAGCTGCGAGCAGTCCGCGGGCGATCCGGGGACGGGCTAGACGCCTCCCGCGCGAGGCCGGATCAGAGGCCGATGGGCCGGCGGCCGGCCAGGGCGTGGGTCAGGGTGCCGCCGTCCACCAGCTCCAGCTCGCCGCCCAGCGGTACACCGTGGGCGATGCGCGAGGCGATCAGGCCCTTGGGCGCCAGCAACTGGGCGATGTAATGGGCAGTGGCCTCACCTTCGACCGTGGGGTTGGTGGCGAGGATCACTTCGCTGAAGGCGCCGGCGTCGACCCGCGCCATCAGTTCGGGAATGCCGATGGCTTCCGGGCCCAGGCCATCGAGGGGCGAGAGGTGCCCCTTGAGCACGAAGAAACGCCCACGGTAGCCGGTCTGTTCGACGGCGAACACGTCCAGCGGCCCTTCCACCACGCACAGCAACGAATCGTCGCGGCGCGGGTCGGCGCATTGCGGACAGAGGTCGTCCTCGCTGAGGGTGCGGCACTGCTTGCAATGCCCCACGCCTTCCATCGCCGAAGTCAGCGCCTGGGCCAGGCGCAGGCCGCCGCTGCGGTCACGCTCGAGCATCTGCAACGCCATGCGCTGGGCAGTCTTCTGCCCTACACCGGGCAGGATGCGCAGGGCGTCGATCAGTTGGCGGATCAGCGGACTGAAGCTCATCGAGAAGTCTCAAAGAAGAAGGCTGGAAGCTGGAAAGAGTCGGGAAAATCGTGCCAGGCCACGCGCTTCTGCTTGAAGCTTGCGGCTTGGCACTTGGAGCTATTTGATCAGAAGGGCATCTTGAAGCCGGGCGGCAGTTGCATACCGGCCGTCATGCCGGACATTTTTTCCTGGCTGTTCTGCTCGATCTTGCGCACGGCGTCGTTGACGGCGGCGGCGATCAGGTCTTCGAGGATTTCCTTGTCTTCCTGCATCAGGCTGTCGTCGAGGGTGACGCGCTTGACGTCATGGCGACCGGTCATCACCACGCTCACCAGGCCGGCACCGGACTGGCCGGTGACCTCGGCATTGGCCAGCTCTTCCTGCATCTTCTGCATCTTTTCCTGCATCTGTTGGGCCTGCTTCATCAGGCCTGCCATGCCACCCTTCATCATGATGGTTGTCCTCAGCGGTCAAGGGGTTCAATGGTGTCCGGGCGAACGCTCGCGCCGAACTGTTCGATCATCTTCTGTACCAGCGGGTCGAGCGCGATGGATTCCTCGGCGTCGCGCTGGCGGGCAGCGCGCTTGCGGGCGGCGGCCTGGGCGGGGGTTTCCTGCTCGGGCTTGCGCACCTCCACTTCCAGAACCAGGGTACGCCCGTGGTACTGGTTCAGCGCATCGTTGATACGACGCTGCTGGTTGGCGTTGAACAGGGCGCTCTGCGCCGGGTCGAGGTGCAGGCGCCAGACATCGCCCTCCACGGAGACCAGGGTGCAGTTGGCCGCGATGTTGCCGGTGAGGCCGCTGATGCCCAGGCGCGGGAACAGGTCCAGCCACTCGGCGGCGAGGCCGGTGGCGGGCTGCGCGGCGGGTACGACCTCAGGCTCCAGGACAGGCTCGGGGTCGGCGACCGGCAGCTCGTCCATGTAGGCGATGGAGTCGACATCGGCCTCGTAGTAGTCGTCATAGTCGCCGGGCGGCGGCTCGTCGTCGTCCGCATCGTCGATGGCGACGGGCTCGGGAAGCGCCTGGGCGGCAACGGGTTGTGACACGGCAGGTGATTCGGCAACAGGCTCGGCGAGGGGAGCGGCAATCTCCACCGCCGGAGCAGGCAGCTCGATGGGCTCCTCCACCGGTACAGGCTCGACGGTGGCAGTCGCGGCCTGCGCAGGTTCGGCCGGACGCTCTTCCCACGGCAGGTCGATCACTTCGGCCGGGGTGACAGCGGGCTGAGCGGCCTGGACCGGCTCGGCCACTGGCTGCGACGCAGTCTCCGCGACGGGAGCCGCCTCGACCACGGCGGGTGCAACCGGTGTTTCGACGACGGGAGCCGCAGCCACCGGCTCCGGCGCGACCGGGGCCGGTACGACGGCAGCAGGCGCGACCACGGGCTCGGCAACCGGCTGGGGAGCCGCTACCGTCGCGACGGGGGATACGGGAGCAACCGGCGCCACGATGCTGGCGCCGGCCACTGGGGTGTTCGAGGAATCAGCCGTGGCCTTGCTGATTCCCGGGTCCTTTAGCGTGACCCTCGGAGCGCCGTCCACATCCGCTGGACGGAAAGCCAGCATGCGCAGCAGCACCATCTCGAAGCCGCCGCGCGGGTCCGGCGCCAAGGGCAGGTCACGACGGCCGATCAGGCCCATCTGGTAATAGAACTGCACGTCTTCGGCAGGCAATGCCTCGGCCAGGGCCAGTACGCGATCACGGTCGCCCTGGCCGTTGTCCACCGCGTCCGGCAAGGCCTGGGCGATGGCGACACGGTGCAGCACGTTGAGGATCTCGGCGAGTACACCGCTCCAGTCCGGCCCCTGCTCGGCCAGGTGACGGATGGCCTCCAGCACGCCACGGGCATCGCCCTGCAGCAGCGCATGGAGCACGCCATAGACCTGGCCATGGTCGAGCGTGCCGAGCATGGCGCGTACGTCGGCAGCCAGGACCTTGCCTTCGCCAAAGGCGATGGCCTGGTCGGTGAGGCTCATGGCATCGCGCATCGAGCCGTCGGCGGCACGCCCCAGGAGCCACAGGGCATCGGGCTCGAACGGCACGTTCTCGGCTCCCAGGACGTGGGTCAGGTGCTCGACCACACGCTCCGGCGGCATGTTCTTCAGGGAGAACTGCAGGCAGCGCGAAAGGATGGTGACGGGCAGCTTCTGCGGGTCGGTGGTGGCCAGCAGGAACTTCACATGGGGCGGCGGCTCTTCGAGGGTCTTGAGCAGCGCGTTGAACGAGTGCGTGGAGAGCATGTGCACTTCGTCGATGAGGTAGACCTTGTAGCGACCACGGCTCGGCGCGTACTGCACGTTGTCCAGCAGTTCGCGGGTGTCCTCGACCTTGGTACGGCTCGCGGCGTCCACCTCGATCAGGTCGACGAAACGGCCTTCGTCGATCTCGCGGCACACCGAGCACTGGCCACAGGGCGTGGAACTGATGCCGGTCTCGCAGTTCAGGCACTTGGCCAGGATGCGCGCGATGGTGGTCTTGCCCACGCCACGGGTGCCGGTGAACAGGTAGGCATGGTGCAGGCGCTGGTTGTCCAGGGCGTTGATCAGGGCCTTCAGCACATGGGTCTGGCCGACCATTTCGCGGAACGAGCGCGGACGCCATTTACGTGCAAGAACCTGATAACTCATTGAAAACCGTCGCAGCTGGGAAATCGGAAGGGGCTAATGCTAGCGGAGCAAACCGCAAATTGCATCCGATGCGAAGTGCTCTATTTTCATCGGATGAGACTAGGGGCATTGTGAACGCTCCTCCACGCCCCTGCGAGGGAGCCCGATGCGTCCATTGCTCCTCCTCCCGCTGCTGGTTTCCAGCGCACTGGCCTTCGCCGAGCCGGCACCCTTGCGCTTTTCCGCGGTGGACAGCTGGGCCATGCCCGTGGCTCAGATCGAGGGCAACGAGCTGACCGGCGGCATCCTCTTCGACATCATCCAGGGGCTGAGCCAGCGCCTCGGCCGCCCCCTGGAAGTCGACGTGCTGCCGCGCACCCGCGTCCAGCTGGCGCTGGAGCACGGCGACATCGACGTGCGCTGCTACGTGAGCCCCAACTGGATGGGGGACCTGGGCGTGAATTACCTGTGGAGCGAGCCGATCCTGGTGCAGCGCGACCTGCTGGTGAGCGCTCCCGACAACGCGCTTCCCGTCGACCCGCAGCGCTTGCCGGCACAGAGCATCGGCACCGTGCTGGGCTATGCCTACCCGAGCCTGCAGCAGCGCTTCGATAACGGCACCCTGCAACGGGACGACGCGCGCAACCAGGGCCTGGTGCTGCAGAAGCTCGGCGCGGGCCGCTACGACTATGCGGTGAGCAGCGAGCTGGCGCTGAAATGGTTCAACCGCGGCATGCCGGCAAGCGAGCGCCTGGCGGTGGTGGCGGTATTGGAGGAGGAACCCGTGGCCTGCCTGGTGCGCAATGCACCCGAGATACCGGCGAACGAGATCGTGCGTGCACTGGCGCGCATGCGGACATCGGGGGAGATAGAGAGAATCGTGTCGCGCTACCGGTGAATCGCAGCGCTGGGAGATGGGGGTGACCCTACCAGCCACACCCCGGCACACAATGTTCCCGCTGTGGCTGCTTCCTTCCGGATCTGACCAGGTTCACGGGTAATCGTTGCGGGGGGACCGGCAGGGCCACCATAACGCAGCTCGCCAGATCGGCGAGCCGCGCCATTGTACCGGCTCTTCGCCAACTTACAACTGCTAAAAACATTTCCGTTACAAGCACTTGCGGCTCATACCCGGAAGCGCCCGACCAGTCTCGCGAGGCCACTGGAAAGCTCGGACAGGTGCCGGCTCGCCTGGGTGCTCTGCTCGGAGGTCTGCGCGGCTTCGTTGGACAGGTCGCGGATGTCGCTGATGTTGCGGGCGATCTCTTCGGTCACGCTGCTCTGCTCCTCGCAGGCGGTGGCGATCTGCGCGGCCATGTCGTTGATCCGCTGCACCGAGTCGCCGGTGTCCGAGAGCGCCTGGTCGACACCTGCGGCACGCTCGACGCTGTCACGGGCCTGGACGCTGCCCGAGTGCATGGCCTTCACCGCGTTCTGTACGCCGACCTGCAGGCGCTCGATCATCTGCTGGATGTCCTTGGTGGAGTCCTGGGTCCTTGCGGCCAGGGCGCGGACCTCATCGGCCACGACGGCGAAGCCCCTGCCCTGCTCGCCCGCCCTTGCTGCCTCGATGGCCGCGTTGAGCGCCAACAGGTTGGTCTGGTCGGCGATGCCCTTGATCACGGCCAGCACGGCGCCGATGTTGGCGGTCTCCTGCTCCAGCGTGCCGATGGTGGTGGAGGCGCTTTCCACTTCCTGGGCGAGCTGGCGGATCGCCTTGATCGTCGCGCCCACGACCTGCGCCCCCTCGCGGGACTGGTTCTCGGCGAAGCGCGCGGCATCGGCGGCGTTCTGCGCATTGCGCGCGACCTCATGGACGGCTGCGCTCATCTCGGTAGCGGCGGTGCTGACCTGGTCGACCGCGGCGTGCTCGCTGCTGATCAGCCGATCGTTGGCGGCCGCGAGCCCGGCCAGGCTTTGCGCCGAGTCGGCCACCTCGCCGGTCACCCGGCCGACCTCCCTGATCAAGGGCTGCAGCTTGTCGAGGAAACGGTTGAAGGCATGGCTCAGCTTGCCCAGCTCGTCACGCGAGGTGACATCGAGCCGTACCCGCAGGTCGCCGTCGCCATCGGCGATCTGCTCGATGCGCTCGAGCAGGCGGAGCAGCGGCCGGGTCACCAGGGTGGGGAAGCCGATCACCAGCACCAGGCAGATGCCCAGGCCGATGACGATGATCACGCCCTGCTGCCAGCTGCGCGCCTCGCCGATGGCGATCGCCCGCAGCCCTTCGGCGTTGGCCGCGCTGTCTTCGAGCTCGCCCAGCTTGTCGATGGCATCGCGCATGGCCTGGAACTGGCTTTCACTGTCGCCGAAGCTCAGGGCGCTGGCGGCATCCGGGTCGGACGCGGCGAGCTGGACCACCTTGAGTGAGGTGACCTTCCACTTCTCGAAGCCGCTGTCGAACTGAGCGATCAGTTGGCGCGCGTCGGCACCGGTACTCATTTCGGCGTACTTGTGCACGCGGTCATAGGCTTGCTGCAGGTTTTCCGCATGGTCGGCCTTGAGTTGGTCGATGTGCGCCCCGGCACTTTCATCCAGCAGGCTGCGCTCGGCAGTGAAGGCCTGGTAGAGGTCACGGTCGGCATTGAGCAACAGGCTGATGGCCGGCAGGTAGCGATTGGTCAGCTGCTTGCTGGAGTCCGCGACCTGGGACACGCCCTGCATGCCCAGGCCGCCCATGAGCACCAGGAGGACCACCAGGAGCAGGATCGGCAGGGCGATCTTCCAGCGAAACCCCAGATCGGCAAAGGCACGTAGCATGGTGGATCTCCGCGATGTCATGGCGATGTAACAGCAAGCGTAGACGGCCCGGAACGGCCTGTCGGCCCCGTCACGCCGCATCCTGGCGATGAGCGGAAACACTTCGTCGCCGGCCTGACACGGCTTTTGTGCTAGCGTGCCGCCGGCTTCGCCACCGGGCCCGCTACCATTGCACTTTCAGCGCAGGCGCGGGTCTCAATCCGCGCCGGCGATCCCGGCGCGGCAGCGAGCCGAACCCACACCCACTGGAGCTACACCATGGCAATCACCAAAGACCAACTGATCGCAGACATCGCCGAAGCCACCGACACCACCAAGGCCGCCGTGCGCGCCGTGCTGGAACAGCTGAGCGAGATCGTCAGCGATACGCTGGAGAACAGTGATGAAATCACCCTGCCGGGCATCGGCAAGCTGAAGATCACCGAGCGCCCGGCACGTACCGGCCGCAACCCGCAGACCGGCAAGAGCATCGAGATCGCGGCCAAGAAGGTCGTCAAGTTCGTGCCGGCCAAGGGCCTCAGCGACGCCGTGAACAAGTAAGGGATCGGCAACGAAAAGGCCGGGCAGATGCCCGGCCTTTTCATTTGCGCCTTAGGTACGCCCCGCGCTTGCGGGGAGCCCCGGCGGATCAGAGCGAGACGCCCATCCCCTTCAGCTCGGCCAGGAACGCCTCCTCGTCCAGCACGCGCACGCCCAGCTCGGTGGCCTTGGCCAGCTTCGAACCGGCGCCGGGGCCGGCCACCACGCAATGGGTACGGGCCGAGACCGAGCCGGCCACCTTGGCACCCAGGGCCTCCAGCTTCTCCTTGGCCACATCGCGGCTCATCACCTCCAGGGTGCCGGTCAGCACCCAGGTCTGCCCGGCCAGCGGCAGGCCTTCCACGACTTTCTTCTCACTCTGCCAGTGCATGCCGAAATCACGCAGCTGCGCCTCGATCAGCGTGGCGCGCTCGGCATTGGCAGGCTGGTCGAAGAAGTCGCGCAGGGATTTGGCCGCCTTCTCGTTGAGGCGCTCCACCTGGCGCAGGTCCAGCCAGTCGGCCTTGATCACGCCCTCCAGGCTGCCGAACCTGGCCGCCAGTTTCTCCGCGCCGGTGGCGGCGATGAAGGGAATGTTGAGCTTGTCGAGGAAGCCCGGGAGGCTGGCGCAGGCGGCGAACTCGGGGCTGAGCTCGCCCTCCTCCTGCAGCACCACACCCCGGGCCAGCAGGTCGTCGATGACCTTGAGGTTGTGCGCGTCGCTGAAGAAGTTGTGGATCTCGAAGGCGACCTCCAGGCCCACGTCAGGCAGGTAGGTGAGCACCTCCGGCAGCGCCTGGCGGATGCGCGCCAGGGAGCCGAGGGCGCGGGCCAGGAGCTTGGCGGTCTCTTCGCCCACATCGGGAATGCCCAGGGCGTAGATGAAGCGCGCCAGGGTCGGCCTGGCGCTGTCCTGGATCGCCGCCAGCAGGTTGCGGGTCGACAGGTCGGCGAAGCCCTCCAGCGCCACCACCTGGTCGTAGGTCAGGGTGAACAGGTCCGCCGGCGATGCGACCAGCCCGGTATCCACCAGTTGCTCGACGATCTTGTCGCCCAGGCCTTCGATATCCAGCGCACGGCGGGAGGCGAAGTGGATGATCGCCTGCTTCAGCTGGGCACCACAGGCCAGGCGGCCGACGCAACGGTAGACCGAGCCTTCGCTGGTGGTTTCCTTGCCCTTGGCACGCTTGACCAGCTGCGTGCGCTCCACGGCAGAGCCACACACCGGGCACTGCTCGGGTACATGCACCTCGCGGGCGTTCTCGGGGCGGCGCTCGAGCACGACCTGCATCACCTGGGGGATCACGTCACCCGCGCGGCGAATGATCACGGTGTCGCCGATCTTCAAGCCCAGGCGCGCGACCTCGTCCATGTTGTGCAGGGTGGCATTGGCCACGGTGACGCCGGCCACCTTGACCGGTTTCAGCCGTGCCACCGGAGTGACGGCACCGGTACGGCCGACCTGGAACTCCACGTCCAGCAGTTCGGTGAGTTCCTCCTGGGCGGGGAACTTGTGGGCCAGCGCCCAGTGCGGGGTGCGGGCGCGGAAACCCAGTTGCTGCTGGTCCTCGATGTTGTTGACCTTGAACACCACGCCGTCGATGTCATAGGCCAGGCCCATGCGGCGTTCGCCGATGTCGTGGTAGTAGGCCAGGCACGCCTCGACCCCCTTGGCCAGCTTCAGCTCGCGGCTGATGGGTACGCCCCAGGCCTTGAGCTGCTCGAGCATGCCGACCTGGGTGGCCGGCAGCTCGCCACTGGCCTGCCCGATGCCGTAGCAGCAGAACTCCAGCGGGCGGCTGGCGGTGATGCGCGGGTCCAGCTGGCGCAGGCTGCCGGCTGCGGCGTTGCGCGGGTTGGCGAAGGTCTTGCCGCCGCTTTCCGCCTGGCGCGCGTTGAGCTCCTCGAATCCGGCCTTGGGCATGTACACCTCGCCGCGCACTTCGAGCACGGCAGGCCAGCCCTCGCCCTTGAGCCTGAGCGGTACGTTGCGGATGGTGCGCACGTTGGCGCTGATGTCCTCACCGGTGCTGCCATCGCCCCGGGTGGCGCCGCGCACCAGTTGCCCGTCGCGATACAGCAGGCTGACCGCCAGGCCGTCGAGCTTGGGCTCGCAGCTGTATTCCACCTCGGCGCCACCGCCGAACAGGTCGCCGGAGGAAAGCCCCAGGCCGCTGCGCACGCTGCGGTCGAAGGCGCGCAGGTCTTCTTCCTCGAAGGCGTTGCCCAGGCTGAGCATGGGCACTTCGTGGCGCACCTCGCCGAAGGCGCTGAGGGCTTCACCGCCCACGCGCTGGGTGGGCGACTCCGGCGTCACCAGTTCGGGATGCTCGGCCTCCAGGGCCTGCAACTCGCGGAACAGGCGATCGTATTCGGCATCGGGCACGCTGGGTTCGTCCAGCACGTAGTAGCGGTAGTTGTGCTCATCCAGTTCGGCACGCAATTGGTGGATGCGCTGGGCGGCGGTCTGGGCGTCGGTCATGGTTCGTGCTCTTTTCTATGCAAACGAAAAGAGCAGCCTGAGCTGCTCTTTCGATGGATCCTGTGGTTCAGCGCTTGTGAGTCAGGCTGCGGCGTTCGAATTCGACGATGCGCTGGCGGTAATGCTCGATCGTCTGCGCGGTCATCACGCTGCGCTGGTCGTCCTTCAACTCGCCGTTCAGTTCCTGGGACAGCTTGCGGGCCGCGGCGACCATCACGTCGAAGGCCTGCTTCGGGTGGCGCGGGCCGGGCAGGCCGAGAAAGAAGCTGACCGCACGGGTGCTGAAATGGTCGATGTCGTCCAGGTCGAAGGTGCCGGGCTTGACGCCGTTGGCCATGGAGAACAGCACCTCGCCGTTGCCGGCCATGCTCTCGTGGCGATGGAAGATGTCCATCTCGCCGAAGCGCAGGCCGCTTTCGAGAATGTTCTGCAACAGGGCCGGGCCCTTGAAGCCGTCACCGTCGCGGGCCACCACGTTGATCACCAGCACCTCCTCCACCGGGGGCAGGTCCTGGGCGGGGGCGTGGGCCTTGCCGTTCTTGGCACCCTTGGCCGGGGCTACATCGTCGACCGGGGTCAGCAGGGTCGGCACCGGCTCGTCGAGATTGAGGTCACCCTGGTGCGGC
Organism: Pseudomonas sp. 57B-090624; assembly: GCF_003234055.1. Classification (NCBI taxonomy): domain Bacteria; kingdom Pseudomonadati; phylum Pseudomonadota; class Gammaproteobacteria; order Pseudomonadales; family Pseudomonadaceae; genus Pseudomonas; species Pseudomonas sp. 57B-090624. The sequence goes on along the minus strand of NZ_QKRU01000059.1, from coordinate 21,280 downwards.
TCGCTGCCACGGCGCTTGTTCAGCTCCTTGGCACTCATGGGCGGCAGGTCCTCCTCGTCCAGAGAGGGCTCCTGGTGACGCTCCTTGACGCGTACCGGACCGACCAGGGCGGGGTCCTCCTCGTCGTCAGGGAGGTTGGAGAAACTACGATCGAGCTTGAACTTGAGTTTTCCCTTGCCGCCGCTCATGCGGCGCCAGCCATCGAACAAAATGCCGGCGATTACGATGATGCCGATGACGATCAGCCACTCGCGCAGACCGATATCCATTAATCCTGTGTCCCCTGGTCAAAAATATTCTGATGATGATGAAGAAAGGACATCCGGTCCTCTGAAAACGTGGCGCCCAACTCCATGTTCTGAATGGCGTTTTCCACGTGCGACAAAATTGGGCATTAAGCTAGCACGGCCAGCCCAGCAGAGAAACCTCTGATAGAGGCTTCACGGCCCTCCGGGCGAAAAGGTTGCACCCCCGCCCGATCAGGCCTCTACGAGGGAAAGAGCCTCCTCGACGTCCACCGCGACCAGGCGCGAGCATCCCGGCTCGTGCATGGTCACGCCCATCAGCTGATCGGCCATTTCCATGGCGATCTTGTTGTGGGTGATATAGATGAACTGGACCTTCTCCGACATCTCCTTCACCAGCCTTGCGTAACGTCCGACGTTGGCATCGTCGAGTGGCGCGTCCACTTCGTCGAGCATGCAGAACGGCGCGGGATTGAGCTGGAAGATGGCGAATACCAGGGCCAGCGCGGTGAGCGCCTTTTCGCCACCGGAAAGCAGGTGGATGGTGCTGTTCTTCTTGCCCGGCGGCCGCGCCATGATGGCGACACCGGTATCCAGCAGGTCCTCCCCGGTCAGTTCCAGGTAGGCGTGGCCACCCCCGAAGACCTTGGGGAACAGCGCCTGCAGGCCGGAGTTGATCTGGTCGAAGGTCTCCTTGAAGCGGTTGCGCGTCTCCTTGTCGATCTTGCGGATGACGTTCTCCAGGGTCTCCAGCGCCTCCACCAGGTCGTCGTTCTGGGCGTCCAGGTAGCGCTTGCGCTCGGACTGCTGCTGGTACTCGTCGATGGCCGCGAGGTTGATCGGCCCGAGGCGCTGGATGCGCGCCGCGAGGCGTTCGAGTTCCTCTTCCCAGGCCGCTTCGCTGGCCTCCCCGGGGAGCGTGGCAAGCACGCCGTGGAGGTCGTAGCCGTCCTCGTGGAGCTGATCCTGCAGCGTCTTGCGACGCACGCTCAGGGCCTGCCACTCCATGCGCTGCTGCTCCAGCTGGCCGCGCAGCAGCTGCGATTGCTGCTCGGCCTGGGTGCGACGCTTCTCGGCATCGCGCAATTCGCGGTCGGCGTCCTCCAGGGCCAGGCGCGCGAGCTTGAGCTCTTCCTCCACGCCCATGCGCCGGTCGAGCAGTTCCTCAAGCTTCATGCGCAGCTCTTCCAGCGGAGCGGCGCCCTCCTCCAGGTTCAGGCTGAGCTGTTCGCGACGCTCTTCGAGGCGCTCGAACTGCAGGCTCAAACGCTCCAGCGCCTGGCGCGTGGAGTCGTGCTGCGCACGCAGCGAGCCGACGCGCACGGCCAGTTGGTGGGCATGGTCCTTGTGCTGACGGGCCTCCTGGCGGATACGGTCGAGGCGCTCGCGCAGGTTGTCGCGCTCGGCGAGCAGCTTCTCGCGCTGCTCGGTGTCGGTCTCCATCGCATCCAGTGCGTCCTGCAAGGTCAGGCGCGATTCGCCGAGCTGCTCGTGCTCGATGGCGCGCTGCTCGTCCAGCTCGGCCAGCTCGGCCTCCAGGCGGCGGCGACGCAGGGTGAGCTGCTCGACCTTGGCCTGCTGGGCGGACAATTGCGCCTTGAGCTCACCGAGACGACGGGATTCGTCCTGCGCACGGCGACGCTGCTGCTCGCGGCTTTCCTCCTGCTGGCGCTGGTGGTCGCGCAGCTGTTGCAGGCGCTCCTCGAGGGTTTCCAGGGCGGCCTGCTGCTCGTCGCGCTCGGCGTGCAGGCGCTCCAGCTCCTGGCCCCGGGCCAATACGCCGCTCTCGGCTTCGCTGGCACGGCGCACCCGCAGGAAATTGCGCCCGACCCAGTAGCCGTCACGGCTGATCAGGCTCTCGTCGGCAGCCAGCGTCGTGCGGGCCGCCAGGGCCTGATCGAGGTTGTCCACGGGCCGAACCCGCGCCAGCCAGGGCGTCAGGTCGACGGCGGATTCGACCTTGTCCAGCAGGCTTCCGGGGACGCGGGCAGCTCCGGTGCCGGCGCTTGCCAGGCGCAGGTCGCCCTGGGTGAAGCCACTCAGGTCGAGGGTGTTGAAATCATCCAGCAGCACGGCTTGCAGGTCGGCGCCGAGCACGGTCTCCACCGCCAGCTCCCAACCCGCTTCCACGCGCAAGCCCTCGGCCAGGCGCGGGCGCTGGTCGAGCCGCTGGCCGCGCAACCATTCGGCGGTGCCGGTACCGGGGTCGAGCGCAGCCTGCTGCAAGGCCTCGAGTGAGGCGATACGGCCGTTCAAGCGCTGCAGCTCGCCCTGGGCGCGCTGCTGGGCCTGGGTCGCCTGCTGCAGCTCCTCACGCAGCTGCTCCAGGCGTTCGACCTGGGCCTCTTCGGCGGCCTGCAGCTCTTCCAGTTGCAGCTCACCGGCGGCGAGCTGTTCGCTCAACTCGAGAATGGCGGCGTCTTCCGGATCGGCCGCGAGCTGGGCGCGCTCGTCGTTGAGGCGGCGCTCGCGCTCCATCAGGCGCTCCAGGCTCTGCTCCAGCTGCTGGATGCGCGCCTGCTGCACTTCGGCCTGGCGGCGCGGCTCGGCGCTGCGCTGGTTGAAGCCGTCCCATTGCTCCTGCCAGGCGTGCATGCCGGTCTCGGCTTCCTCCAGCTGGGCGGCGGCTTCCTCGGCGGCGGCGGCGCTGACTTCCTGTTCGGGCGCGAGCATTTCCAGCTCCTCGCCCAGGGTCGCCAGCAAGGTGCGATCGTGGCCGAGGTGGGATTCGGTTTCCTGGCGCGCACGTTCGGCGTCACGCAGGTCGTCCTGCAACTGGCGCAGGCGCTGCTGGCCGTGCTGGATGCTCTGCTCGACCCGGGCGATATCGCCGCCCACGGAATAGAAACGACCCTGGACCAGGTTGAAGCGCTCGGACAACTCATGGTGGCCGTCGCGCAGGCGCTCGATGCTGGCGTCGGCGCTGCGCTGCTCGGCCACCAGCGCCTCGAAGCTGACTTCCTGGCTGCCGATCACCGCTTCGCGCTGGCCCACCTGCTCGTTCAGCGCCTGCCACTTGAGGGCGGCGAGCTGGGCGCGCAACTGGCGCTCCTCGGCCTTGTATTCCTGGTACTTCTCGGCGGCCTGGGCCTGGCGGTGCAGGCGTTCGAGCTGGCGCTCCAACTCTTCGCGCAGGTCGGTGAGGCGCGCGAGGTTCTCGTGGGTGCGGCGGATGCGGCTCTCGGTCTCGCGGCGGCGTTCCTTGTACTTGGAGATGCCGGCGGCTTCCTCGATGAAGTTGCGCAGATCCTCGGGCTTGGCCTCGATCAGCTTGGAGATCATCCCCTGCTCGATGATCGAGTAGCTGCGCGGGCCCAGGCCAGTGCCGAGGAAGATGTCGGTGATGTCGCGACGGCGGCACTTGGTGCCGTTGAGGAAATAGGTGTTCTGCCCGTCACGGCTGACCCGGCGGCGGATGGAAATCTCGGCGAAGGCCGCGTACTCGCCCACCAGGGTGTTGTCGGAGTTGTCGAAGATCAGCTCGATGCTGGCCTGGGCCACCGGCTTGCGGGTGTTGGAGCCGTTGAAGATGACGTCGGTCATCGACTCGCCGCGCAGGTTCTTCGCCGAGCTTTCGCCCATCACCCAGCGCACGGCGTCGATGATGTTGGACTTGCCGCAGCCGTTGGGGCCGACGACTGCGGCCATGTTGCTGGGGAAGCTGACCGTGGTCGGGTCGACGAAGGATTTGAACCCCGCCAGTTTGATGCACTTGAGCCGCATCCCTGCCTCCCTCGGTCAGTGAACGATCAGCGCCCGGCCAGCGCGGCGAGCACCAGCTGGCAGTTGTGCTGGCCGTAGGCGAGCAGTACCTCGCGGATACGCGCCGGCTCGCGTGCGATCACCGCCTGCAGCAGCTCGGCGAAGGCGAGCATGAACTGGGCCATCTCGCCTTTGCGCTGCTCCAGCGCCAGGTGGTAGGTGCGGCTGATGGCCGGCAGCAGATTCTCCACCGTCTCTTCCAGGTAGGGGTTGTCGGCGAAGGGATAGGCGGCGCGCATGATGTCGAAGCTGGCATCGACGAAGTTGCCGATATCGTGCTCCTTCAGGCACTCCTCCAGGCGCAGCTGGATGGCACGGAAGGGTACGAGGTCGTCATCGGTCCGCCAGCGCTGGGCCACGGCATTGGCCAGCAGGATGTACATCTCCATCATCAACGCATAAAGGCTCTGCACGTGATGAGGGGTGAGTTCGGAGACCTGCGCCCCGCGGCGCGGGAGGATGTTGATCAGGTGGCGACGCTCGAGGATCAGCAGTGCCTCGCGCACCGAGCCGCGGCTGACGTTGAGGGACTGGGTGACCTTCTGTTCCTGAATCCGTTCGCGGGCCTTCATCTCACCGCGGATGATGCGCTCGGCGAGGTGGTGGGCGATCTGTTCGGCGAGGCTGTCCGGTGCCTTGAACGTCATGGTTTTCCTTCGGTCATGGAGGCTGGGGATGTCCGTAAGGCGCCCTCGGCGATAGCTCCGGCGTTGGCGAAAGCCCGGGAACGCAGCAACTACAAGGGTTTGCGGCCCGCAGCGGAACGCTGCAGGGGGCGAAGTGTAACACAGGGTGTTACCCCGCAAAGGTGACAACAAGCGGGCATTCAGACCTAAAGGTCGGTCGCCGGGCGAGGCTGGGAGGCGCACGATTGTCTGACAATCTTACAAGAACCCACCCACCTCGACGCGGAGACCACCCATGTTCGAACGCCTGCCTTCCAACTGGATGCTCGCCCTGAAAAAGGTCGGCTACTGGATCTGGCTGATCCCGATTGCCGGGATCCCCATGAGCTTCTACTGGTCGCTGGACAGCAGCCATCCCAATGCGTGGCCCTGGCTGGTGATCACCGTGGTCTTCGGGGTGATCCCGATCCTCGACGCCATCGTCGGCCGCGACCCGGCCAACCCGGACGAAGCCGAGCAGGTGCCGGAGATGGAGCGCCAGGACTACTACCAGGTACTGAGCCTGGCCACCGTGCCGCTGCTGCTGGGCATGCTGGCCTGGAGCGGCTGGGTCTTCATCCACCACGAGGACTGGAACTGGGTCGGCCGCCTCGGCTGGCTGCTCTCGGTGGGCACAGTGATGGGCGCCATCGGCATCACCGTCTCCCATGAACTGATCCACAAGGACCCGAAGATCGAGCAGAACGCCGGCGGCCTGCTGCTGGCGGCGGTCTGCTACGGGGGCTTCAAGGTCGAGCATGTGCGTGGCCACCACGTCCATGTGTCGACGCCCGAGGACGCCTCCTCCTCCCGCTACGGCCAGAGCCTCTATGCCTTCCTGCCCCATGCCTATAAGCACAACTTCCTCAATGCCTGGCACCTGGAGGCCGAGCGCCTCAAGCGCAAGGGCCTGCCTGCACTGCATTGGCGCAACGAGCTGATCTGGTGGTACGCCATCAGTGCAGCCTTCACCGCAGGTTTCGGCCTGGCGTTCGGCTGGCTCGGCGTGCTGTTCTTCCTCGGCCAGTCGGCCATGGCCTTCACCCTGCTGGAGATCGTCAACTACGTGGAGCACTACGGCCTGCACCGGCGCAAGCTGGAGAACGGCCGCTACGAGCGGACCAGCCCGGCGCACTCCTGGAACAGCAACTTCCTGCTCACCAACCTGTTCCTCTTCCACCTGCAGCGCCATTCGGACCACCACGCCTACGCCAAGCGCCGCTACCAGGTGCTGCGCCACTTCGACGACAGCCCGCAACTGCCCAACGGCTACGCGGGGATGATCGTCCTGGCGCTGATCCCCCCGCTCTGGCGCGCGGTGATGGACCCCCGCGTACGCGCTTACTACGCCGGCGAGGAGCACCAGCTGACGGAGTCGCAGCAGGCCGCCTGACCTCTGTCCCGCCCGACCTTTCGACCGACGCCCCCGCATGGGGGCGTCGGCGTTTCTACACTTGCAGATGACTGGCACGGATTAAGCAACTTTGCCGTGCCAGAGCGGGCGCGCCGGCTTCATAGCCCATTGGCGTGAAGATTTTCTGACTTTTGGGTCAAATATTTATTGACCAGAAAGTCAGGGGATTCTAAATTCGCCGCCATACGAGCCCTCGTAAAAACAATAAAGTGCCTGGAGGTCGTCCTTGATCCAGTTTTTAGTCAATCGGGAGCTGCGCACCGAGCGCGATCTCGATCCCAACGTCACCGTGCTCAACTACTTGCGTGAACACCTGGCCAAACCCGGAACCAAAGAGGGCTGTGCCTCGGGCGACTGCGGCGCCTGCACGGTCGTCGTCGGCGAGCTGCAGGGGGATCGCATCCGCTATCGCACCCTCAACTCCTGCCTGACCTTCGTCTCGTCCCTGCACGGCAAGCAGCTGATCACCGTGGAAGACCTCAAGCACAAGGGCCAGTTGCACTCCGTGCAGCAGGCCATGGTCGACTGCCATGGCTCCCAGTGCGGCTTCTGCACCCCCGGCTTCGTCATGTCGCTGTTCGCCCTGCAGAAGAACAGCGATGGCTACGACAAGGCCCAGACCCTGGAAGCCCTGGCCGGCAACCTGTGCCGGTGCACCGGCTACCGCCCCATCATCGACGCCGCCGAGCAGGCCTGCTGCCAGAAGCAGCCGGACCAGTTCGACGCCTTCGAGGCCCAGACCGTCGCCCAGCTCCAGGCCATCGCCCCGCGCGAGACCGCCGAGCTCAACAGCGGTGACAAGCGCTGCCTGGTGCCGCTGACCGTCGCCGACCTGGCCGACTTCTACACCGCCAACCCGCAGGCCCGCCTGCTGGCCGGCGGCACCGACCTGGCCCTGGAGGTCACCCAGTTCCACCGCGAGCTGCCGGTGATGATCTACGTCGGCCACATCGACGCCATGAAGCGCGTCGAGATCGGCCCCGACTTCATCGAGATCGGCGCCGCCACCGCGCTTTCCGACTGCTACGACGCCCTGGCCCGCGAGTACCCGGACTTCGGCGAACTGCTGCACCGCTTCGCCTCGCTGCAGATCCGCAACCAGGGCACCCTCGGCGGCAACATCGGCAACGCCTCGCCCATCGGCGATGCCCCGCCGCTGCTGATCGCCCTCGGCGCCAGGATCGTCCTGCGCAAGGGCAACCAGACCCGCACCCTGCCCCTGGACGAGTACTTCCTCGACTACAAGGTCACCGTGCGCCAGGAAGCCGAGTTCATCGAGAAGATCCTCGTGCCGCGCGCCCGCACCAACCAGGCGTTCCGCGCGTACAAGGTGTCCAAGCGCCTGGACGACGACATCTCCGCCGTCTGCGCCGCCTTCAACCTGGTGATCGAGGACGGCGTGGTGCGTGAAGCCCGCATCGCCTTCGGCGGCATGGCCGGCATTCCCAAGCGCGCCGCCGCCTGCGAAGCCGCGCTGGTGGGCGCCGCCTGGTACCCCGGCGTGATCGAACGTGCCTGCGAGGCCCTGGCCCAGGACTTCACCCCGCTGACCGACTTCCGTGCCAGCAAGGAATACCGCCTGCTGGCCGCGCAGAACCTGCTGCGCAAATTCTTCCTCGAACTGCAGGCCCCCGAGGTCGAAACCCGGGTGACTGCCTATGTGTGATCTCAAGCATGTCGCGCACCAAGCGCCGATCCCGGCAATTGCTGGCCAGGAAGCGCAGCACCGCAGGCTTAATCTGCACATCGCGCCCATCACCGTTCACGCGGGCGCAGCAGACGTTGGAGGCACAGAGCATGTCTAACCACCACAAGATCAAATCCCAGGAAGAACTGGCCGCGCTGTTCCGCGCCGACATCACCACCGGCGTCGGCAAGAGCGTCAAGCACGAGAGCGCGCCCAAGCACGTCACCGGCGAAGCGGTGTACGTCGACGACCGCCTGGAATTCCCCAACCAGCTGCACGTCTATGCCCGCATGAGCGACCGCGCCCATGCCCGCATCCTGCGCATCGACACCACCCCCTGCTACGCCTTCCCCGGCGTGGCCATCGCCATCACCGCCGAGGACGTTCCCGGCCAGCTGGACATCGGCCCGGTCGTGGCCGGCGACCCGCTGCTGGCGGACGGCAAGGTCGAGTACGTCGGCCAGGTCGTTCTCGCGGTCGGCGCCGACAGCCTGGAAACCGCCCGCAAGGCCGCCATGGCCGCGATCATCGAGTACGAGGACCTGGAGCCGGTGCTCGATGTGGTCGACGCGCTGCGCAAGAAGCACTTCGTCCTCGACAGCCACCAGCACAAGCGCGGCGACTCGGCCAGCGCCCTGGCGCGCTCGAAGAACCGCCTGCAGGGCAACCTGCACATCGGCGGCCAGGAGCACTTCTACCTGGAAACCCAGATCTCCTCGGTGATGCCCACCGAGGACGGCGGCATGATCGTCTACACCTCCACGCAGAACGCCACCGAAGTGCAGAAACTGGTGGCCGAGGTGCTGGGCGTGCACATGCACAAGATCGTCATCGACATGCGCCGCATGGGTGGCGGCTTCGGCGGCAAGGAAACCCAGGCGGCCGGCCCGGCGTGCCTGTGCGCGGTGATCGCGCACCTCACGGGTCGCCCGACCAAGATGCGCCTGCCGCGCATGGAAGACATGACCATCACCGGCAAGCGCCACCCGTTCTATGCCGAGTACGACATCGGCTTCGACGACAACGGCCTGCTCACCGGCATCGAGCTGGAGCTGGCGGGCAACTGCGGCTATTCGCCGGACCTCTCCGGCTCCATCGTCGACCGCGCGATGTTCCACTCGGACAACGCCTACTTCCTCGAACACGCCACCATCAACGGCCACCGCTGCAAGACCAACACCGCCTCGAACACCGCCTACCGCGGCTTCGGCGGGCCGCAGGGCATGGTGGTGATCGAAGAGATCATGGACGTGATCGCGCGCCACCTTGGCAAGGACCCGCTGGAGGTGCGCAAGACCAACTACTACGGCAAGGACGAGCGCAACGTCACCCACTACTACCAGCCCGTCGAGCACAACATTCTCGAGGAGATGACCGCCGAGCTGGAGGCCAGCAGCGAATACGCCCGGCGCCGTGAAGAAATCCGCGCCTTCAACGCCAGGAGCCCGGTGCTGAAGAAGGGCCTGGCGCTGACCCCGGTCAAGTTCGGCATCAGCTTCACCGCCACCTTCCTCAACCAGGCGGGCGCGCTGGTGCACATCTACACCGACGGTTCGATCCACCTGAACCACGGCGGCACCGAGATGGGCCAGGGTCTGAACACCAAGGTCGCCCAGGTGGTGGCCGAGGTCTTCCAGGTGGACATCGGCCGCATCCAGATCACCGCGACCAACACCGACAAGGTGCCCAACACCTCGCCGACCGCTGCCTCCAGCGGCACCGACCTGAACGGCAAGGCCGCCCAGAACGCCGCCGAGACCATCAAGAAGCGCCTGGTGGACTTCCTCGCCAACCACTTCAAGGTGACCGACGAAGACATCGAGTTCCGCAACGAGCAGGTGCGCGTGCGCGATCACTTCCTCTCCTTCGAGGAGATGATCCAGCTCGCCTACTTCAACCAGATCTCGCTCTCCAGCACCGGTTTCTACCGCACGCCGAAGATCTTCTATGACCGCGAGAAGGCCGCCGGCCGCCCCTTCTACTACTTCGCCTACGGCGCTGCCTGTGCGGAAGTGCTGGTGGACACCCTGACCGGCGAATACAAGATGCTGCGCACCGATATCCTGCATGACGTCGGCGCCTCGCTGAACCCGGCCATCGACATCGGCCAGGTGGAGGGCGCGTTCGTCCAGGGCATGGGCTGGCTGACCATGGAAGAGCTGGTGTGGAACGCCAAGGGCAAGCTGATGACCAGCGGCCCGGCGAGCTACAAGATCCCCGCCATCGCCGACATGCCGCTGGACCTGCGGGTCAAGCTGGTGGAGAACCGCAAGAACCCCGAGCAGACCGTGTTCCACTCCAAGGCCGTGGGCGAGCCGCCGTTCATGCTCGGCATCGCCGTGTGGTGTGCGCTCAAGGACGCCGTGGCCAGCCTGGCGGACTACAAGGCGCAGCCGGCCATAGACGCACCGGCCACGCCGGAGCGCGTGCTCTGGGGCGTGGAGCAGATGAAGAAGCTGCAGCAGGCGGCCAACAAGCCCGCTGCCAGCCAGGTAGAGCCCGCCTGACGGCGGGCCGGGAGCCGAGATGAACAGCCAACCCGCCTTCAGCCGCGAAACCCCGGAACAGCAGGCCGCACCGGCCCAGCCGACCGACGCCTTGCGCCGCCCGGAGCAGGATGTCTGGCGCCTGTCGCGCTCCGCCAAGCCCCTGCGTACCTGGAGGTTGAGCAAATGAGCTGGATCAGCGCCCTGGCCGAACTCCAGCAACGCGGGGACGCCTGCGTGCTGGTGACCATCATCGAAGAGCGCGGGTCCACCCCGCGCAATTCCGGCTCGAAGATGGTGGTCAGCGATGACCGCATCTACGAGACCATCGGTGGCGGCCACCTGGAATTCAAGGCGATGGAGATCGCCCGCGAAATGCTGCGGAGCCGTTCCCAGGACACCCGCCTGGAGCGCTTCAGCCTGGGCGCCAGCCTCGGCCAGTGCTGCGGCGGTGCCACGGTGCTGCTGTTCGAGCCCATGGGCCAGCCCCAGGCACATATCGCCCTGTTCGGGGCCGGCCACGTCGGCCGTGCCCTGGCTCCGCTGCTCGCCAGCCTGCCCTGCAAGGTGCGCTGGATCGACTCGCGGGAGAACGAGTTCCCGGCGTCCATTCCCACCGGTGTCGAGAAGGTGATCAATGACGAGGTGGTCGATGAGGTCGAGCGCATGCCCGCCGGCAGCTACTTCATCGTCATGACCCACAACCACCAGCTCGACCTGGAGCTCACTGCGGCCATCCTCAAGCGCAATGACTTCGCCTACTACGGCCTGATCGGCTCGAAGACCAAGCGGGTGAAGTTCGAACACCGCCTGCGCGACCGCGGCTTCGCCCCGGAAACCGTGCAGCGCATGCGTTGCCCCATGGGCATCGCCGAGGTGAAGGGCAAGCTGCCTGCGGAGATCGCCATCTCCATCGCCGGCGAGATCATCGCCACCTACAACGCCACCTTCGGTCAGAAGGAAGAAGGCCAGGACGTGAAGAAAAGGGAAACAGTCGCCAAACTGGTGCCCTCTTCCCGCCGCGAACAGGCCTGACACCAGGATTCATGCAGGAGGACACCGGGCCACCTCGGCTCGGTGCTCGCCTGCGCGGAGCCCCGACACGGGGCATCAAGATCACGAAAGAACGAGATTCAACATGACCAGCCCTGCAAAAGCCTATCGCGCCGCCATCCTGCACAGCATCGCCGACCCCGCCGAGGTGGGTGTCGAGCAGTCCTACGAGTATTTCGAGGACGGCGTGCTGGTGATCGAGGACGGCAAGGTCGCCCGCGTCGGCCATGCCGCCGACCTGCTGCCCGGCCTCAAGGGCGTGGAAGTGCGCGAATACCGCGACGCCCTGATCACCCCCGGCTTCATCGACACCCACATCCACTACCCGCAGACCGGCATGATCGCCTCCTACGGCGAACAGCTGCTGGACTGGCTGAACACCTACACCTTCCCCACCGAGAAGGCCTTCGCCGACAAGGCCCACGCGGCCGACGTGGCGGCCATCTTCCTCAAGGAACTGCTGCGCAGCGGCACCACCACCGCCCTGGTGTTCGGCACCGTGCACAAGCAGTCGGTCGACGCCTTCTTCGAAGCCGCCGAGGCCTTGGACCTGCGCATGATCGCCGGCAAGGTGCTGATGGACCGCAACGCCCCCGACTACCTGACCGACACCCCGGAAAGCGGCTACGCCGACAGCCGGGAGCTGATCGAGCGCTGGCACGGCAAGGGCCGCCTGCACTACGCGGTGACTCCGCGCTTCGCGCCGACCAGCACCCCGGAGCAGCTGACCCTGGCCGGCCAGCTGTTCGGCGAGTTCCCGGGCCTGTACATGCACACCCACCTCTCCGAGAACAAGGCGGAGATCGAATGGGTGAAGGCGCTGTTCCCGGAGCGCAAGGGCTACCTGGACGTGTACGACCACTACAAGCTGATCGGCCCGCGCGCGGTCTTCGCCCATGGCGTCCACGTCTGCGACGACGAGTGCAAGCGCCTGGCGGAAACCGGCTCGGCCGTGGCCTTCTGCCCCACTTCCAACCTGTTCCTGGGCAGCGGCCTGTTCGACCTGCAGAAGCTGGAAGAGCACGGCGTGCGCGTGGGCCTGGGCACCGACGTCGGCGCCGGCACCAGCTTCTCCCAGCTGCAGTCGCTGAACGAGGCCTACAAGGTCATGCAGCTGCAGGGCAAGAAGCTCGACCCGTTCAAGTCCCTGTACCTGGCCACCCTGGGCGGCGCCCGCGCGCTGTACCTGGACGACAAGATCGGTAACTTCGCCAGCGGCAAGGACGCGGACTTCGTGGTCCTCGACTACCAGGCCACCCCGCTGATCGCCTACCGCATGCAGCAGGCCAGGACCATCGAGGAGAAGCTCTTCGCCCTGACCATCCTCGGCGACGACCGCAGCGTGAAGGAAACCTTCGCCGCCGGCCGCTCCGTGCACCGCCGCGACTGATCCAACGCTGCCCCCGAAAGCCCCGCCCATGCGGGGCTTTTCTTTGTGCACCACCTCTACGCGGCCCCGTGGGGGCGAATTCACTCGATGGGACATCCGGCCACGCGCAACCCCGTGGCGGCGGATCTTTTGCGGCTGAAGCCGCTCCCACGTGAAGCACCTGCAACGCCGCCCAGCATCGCTGCGTTGGGCCTCGCTACGCTCGGCGCCAACCTGCGGCGCCGTGCCGTGGCAGGCCGGGTGCAATCCGGGCTCTTGCTTGGAGCCACGCGGGTTTCACCCACCCTACGGAGCTGACCGGTGTGCAGGGTGGATGGCGCTCTTTTCATCCACCAAGCGACCTTCCAGCCCACACGCATGCCCACCTCGTGGGAGCGAATTCATTCGCGATGAAGCCAGCAACCTGTCCCCTGTTTCGCGGCTGAAGCCGCTCTCACAGAAGCCGGGTGCCGCCGTGCCAAACCGTCGAGTTGCACCCGACCTACCCAACCACCCGCCCACAAAAAAGCCCCGCATTCGCGGGGCTTCTTCATCACACCCTGCTCAGGCGCTGCGTGAGGAAGCGCGGGTGCTTTTCTTCTTGCTCTGCAGCAGGTGCGAGAACACCGCGTGCAGGTCATCGGAGGCGGTTTCGCCTTCGAGGTTGAGCTTGGCGTCGACGCTGTCCATGTGGCGCATCATCAGGTCGACGGCGACCTCGACGTTATGCGACTCGATGGCGTCGATGACCTTGTCGTGCTCCTCGTCCGAGCAATGGGTGCGGCTGTTGCTCTCGTACAGGGCGATGATCAGCGAGGTCTGCGAAATCAGGCTGCGCAGGAAACCCAGCAGGGTGAAGTTGCCAGCGGCCTCGGCCAGCTTCAGGTGGAACTCGCCGGACAGGCGGATGCCCATGCCGCGGTCACCACGGGCGAAGCACTCGCGCTCCTCGATGACCATCTGGCGCAGGCCGGCGATCTGTTCGGGGGTGGCGTTGACGCAAGCCAGCTCGGTGATGGCGCGCTCGATCATGCGACGTGCGTAGAAGATCTGCCGCGCTTCCTCGGCCCCCGGGCTGGCCACGACGGCACCACGGTTGGGACGCAGCAGCACCACGCCCTCGTGGGCGAGGCGCGACAGGGCACGGCGGATGATGGTGCGGCTGACACCGAAGATCTCGCCCAGGGCCTCTTCGCTCAACTTGGTGGCCGGAGCCAGGCGCTGTTCGAGGATGGCTTCGAAGATATGTGCGTAGACGACTTCATCCTGGGTGCCATTGCGCGTGCCTTTGGCGGCACGCGGCGGCTTCTTCAAACTGTGTTCAACGTCGTTCATGGGGGCCCACGTAGAAGGATTCGAAAGCGGGAATAGGGCTGACACTACGCTGAGTCGGCATCGTATTGCCAGCGTCCAACGGGGAAAGCCTCGGAAAAATGTGCGCATTGTACACAATCCGCCCGAACAAAGGCACTGCCACCCCGCCCAGACTCCCGCCTACAGGGCCCTAGAACCCTCCGGCAGCTCCAGGCGCAACCCCATCCGGCGACCCTCGGCGACCAGGTGGTCACGCATCAGCGAGGAGGCCAGCAGGCTGTCGCGCCGGCGGATGGCCTGTACCAGGGCCTCGTGCTCGCGCACCCGTTCCTGCAATTCGTCACCGCGCTGGCGCAGCAGTGCATCGCTGCGGGCCAACGCAGCCCCCGCCTGCGTGACCAGGGACTGGAAGATGGGGTTGGTGGTCAGCGAACCGAGCAATTGATGGAAGCCTATATAGGCCTCGACGAAGGCATCCATGTCGTCGTCCTCCGCGGCATCGCGCAGGTCCATCAGACGCAGGCGCAGGCGGTCGAGATCGCTCGATGCGATCGATTGCGCCACCAGGCCGACGATGAAGGGCTCCAGGGCATAACGCAGCTGGATCACATCCTCGATGCTGTGGTCGCGGGGCGCCGTGATGGCGAGTTCCGCAGCCTCGCGCCCCATCACCTGGACGCCCTTGCCGGGCAGCGAGCGGACCATGCCGAGGGTTTCCAGCACCGTCACCGCCTCGCGCAGGCAGGGGCGGCTGATGCCCAGCTGCTCGGCCAGTTCGCGCTGGCCCGGGAGCATCTCGCCGACGGCCCAGCGCCCCTGCTCGATGGACTCGCGCAGCGACTGGACGATGGACCCCACCAGGGTCGATGAGCTGTTCACTGTTCCTTCCTCCTTGTGAAGCCGGACCAGGCAGGCCGGGCCGCAGCATGATGCAGCCCGGCGACACCCTTCTCAATCCGCCGTCGGCTTGGCGCCGAGGCGGTCCTTGAACGCAAAGCCCTGCTCGCCCGCCAGCACGCTGCGGGCGCGACCCAGGTCGATGTCCTTTTCCCAACGGGCGATGGCCACAGTGGCGATGCAGTTGCCGATCAGGTTGGTCAGTGCGCGGCCGATGCCCATGAACCAGTCCACGGAGAGCACCAGCACCAGGCCCACGACGGGGATCGCCGGCACGGCCGCGAGCGTGGCGGCGAGGATCACCAGGGCCGAGCCGGGAATGCCGTGGGCGCCCTTGGAGGTGACCAGCGACACCAGCAGGATGGTGACCAGATCATTCATCGCCAGCGGCGTGCCGGTGGCATGGGCGATGAAGACGATGGCCAGGGTCAGGTAGATGGAGAAGCCGTCCAGGTTGAACGAGTAGCCGGTGGGGATCACCAGGCCAACCGTGGAACTGCGGATGCCCAGGTGCTCCAGCTTGCGCATGATCTGCGGCAGCACGGCGTCCGAAGAAGCGGTGCCGAGCACGATCAGCAGCTCCTCGCGCAGGTAGCCGAGGAACGGCCACAGGCGCAGCCCGGCAACCCGCAGCACGGTCCCCAGCACCAGCAGCACGAACACCGCACAGGTGGCATAGAACACCACCACCAGGCCGCCCAGGTGGCGCAGCGAGTCGACCCCGTACTTGCTGGTGGTGAAGGCGATGGCACCGAACACGCCGATGGGCGCCAGGCGCACGATCATGCCCATGATGCGGAAGATCACATGGCTCATCTCGTTGATCAGCCGGGCCACGCCCGACGCCGCCTCGCCCACCTGGTTCAGCGCACAGCCGAACAGCACCGAGAACAGCAGCACCTGGAGAATGTCGTTGCTGGCGAAGGCGCCGATCACGGACGCCGGGATCAGCCCCATGACGAAGTCCACCGGCCCGTGCAGGTCGCCGGTGCGCGAGGTGTAGAGCGCAGCATCGCCGGCCGGCAACTGGCCGAGGTCGATGTTGGCGCCCACCCCCAGCCCGCCGCCATAGGCCACCAGCAGGCCGATCAGCAGCGCCACCGTGGTCAGTACCTCGAAATACACCACCGCCTTGAAGCCGATGCGACCGACCTTCTTCAGGTCCCCCGCGCCGGAAATGCCGCTCACCACCACGCAGAACACGATCAGCGCGATGAGCATCTTGATCAGCTTGATGAAACCGTCGCCCAGGGGCTTGAGCTGCGCCGAGAACTCGGGGAAGCCGATACCGCAGAGGATGCCGATGACCAGGCCGATGACGACCTGCAGGAATATCGAGCGCGAGCACCACTTGAGCATGGGGGGAATCTCCGTTGCGGTGCCCCCGGAGCGCTGGCGCGGCTACGCCCTTGTGCGAGATCCGGAGGCTTTGTTGTTGTGGTCTTACCGGTCAGTCCAGCTCGCGCAGTCTATGCCCCCAAAAAGCTGCACACAAGCCGACAAACATTAATTGACTTTTTTGTACACAAACACATAATCCGACTGCGTACTTTTTGACCCAAAAGTCAGAAAACTCGCACTGCCCCGTGAGGCACCAAACCTCAGGCTTTTCGCTGCGCAAGGGACCCAGGTAACCAGCCGGCCGAACAGCTAAAAACAACTAAATGAGAGGTACCTGCTGTGGAAAGCACCAAACAACAAGAACAAGGAACGTACGCTGCGAGCCCTCCCGCCAAAGGCCTGCTTGAACGCCTCTTCAAGCTGACCGAACACCGCACCACCGTGAGAACCGAACTGGCCGCCGGCCTCACCACCTTCATCACCATGGCCTACATCATCTTCGTAAACCCCAACATCATGGCGGATGCCGGCATCGATCACGGTGCGGCCTTCGTGGCCACCTGCCTGGCCGCCGCCTTCGGCTGCTTCCTGATGGGCCTGTACGCCAACTGGCCGGTCGGCCTGGCACCGGGCATGGGCCTCAACGCCTTCTTCACCTACACCGTGGTCAACACCATGGGCTACAGCTGGCAGATCGCCCTCGGCGCGGTGTTCCTGTCCGGCGTGCTGTTCATGATCCTGACCTTCTCGCGCATCCGCGAATGGCTGCTCAACAGCATCCCCAGCAGCCTGCGCTTCGCCATGGGCGCGGGGGTCGGATTGTTCCTCGGGCTCATCGGCCTGAAGACCGCCGGCATCGTGGTACCGAACTCCAGCACCCTGGTGCACATCGGTGACCTGACCTCCCCCGCCCCGCTGCTGGCCGCGATCTGCTTCCTGATGATCGCCGTGCTGGAATACCGCCGCGTGTTCGGCGGCATCCTGATCAGCATCCTCACCGTCACCCTGATCGGCGTCGGCCTGGGCATCGTCAAGTTCGGCGGCGTCTTCTCCATGCCGCCGAGCCTGGCGCCCACCTTCATGGCCATGGACATCACCGGTGCGTTCGACGTGACCATGATCAGCGTGATCCTGGCCTTCCTCTTCGTGCACATGTTCGACACCGCCGGCACCCTGATGGGCGTGGCCCAGCGCGCGAACCTGGTGAAGGAAGACGGCCGCATCGAGAACCTGTCGAAGGCCATGAAGGCCGATAGCGCCTCCAGCGTGTTCGGCGGCGTGCTCGGCGTACCGCCGGTCACCAGCTACGTGGAAAGCGCCGCGGGCGTCGCCGCCGGTGGCCGCACCGGTCTGACCGCCGTCACCGTCGGCATCCTCTTCGTCGCTGCGATGTTCTTCGCCCCGCTGGCCGGCATGATCCCCGCCTATGCCACCTCCGGCGCGCTGATCTACGTCGCCATGCTGATGATGGGCGGCATGGCCCACATCGACTGGGACGAGCACACCGAAACCATCCCCGCGATCGTCACCGTCATCATGATGCCGCTGACCTTCTCGGTCGCCGACGGCATCGCCCTGGGCTTCGTGACCTACGTGGTGATGAAGGCCTGCACCGGCAAATACCGCGAGGTATCGCCCAGCCTGTATGCACTTTGCGCCATCTTCGTCGCCAAGTTCATTTTCCTGTAAGCTCGCTCCGCAACACCCCAAGGCCCTGGCGCTGAAGCGCCAGGGCCTTTTCATTTCCCGGAGACGAGCGAATGAGCCTGGAAACCTGGCTGCTGTTCAGCAGCGCCGCGCTGGTGGTGATCCTGATCCCCGGCCCCCTGTCCCTGCTGATGGTCAGCAACAGCCTCAACTACGGCATCCGCCGCTCGCTGCCTGCGTTCCTCGGTGGCGTCAGCGCCGCCACCGGCCTGCTCGCCGCCTCCGCGCTCGGCCTCGGCGCCCTGCTGCTGGCCTCCGAGCAACTGTTCAGCGCACTCAAGCTGGTGGGCGCGCTCTACCTCTTCTACCTCGCCTGGCAGAGCTGGAAGCAATCGCGCAACGCCGCCAAACCGGTGGCGGCCGAGGAGCAACCGGTCAACCCGGGCTTCCGCGCCCTCTACTGGAAAGCCTTCGGCCTCGCCGCCAGCAACCCCAAGGACATCCTCTTCTTCGCCGCCTTCCTGCCCCAGTTCATCAGCGCCGACCGCCCGCTGCTGGGCCAGCTCTCGGTGATGATCGCCACCTGGGCCGTGCTGGACCTCGCCTGCAAACTCTTCTACGGCCTCAGCGCCCACGCCGCCGCCCGCTACCTGCGCTCCGGCCAGGGCCAGACCTGGTTCAACCGCGTCAGCGCCGGGCTGTTCGGTGCGGCGGGAACGGCGGCGTTGATATCTCGCTGAAACGGTTCCTCTGAAATGACGAAGCCCGGCGGATGCCGGGCTTTTTTATGATGAGGCAAGAGGGCTTAGCTGCAGGCGCTCAAACGAGCTCGTCGAACTACTCAGCGAAACAGACACAAGAACCCAGCAGCAGATTGACCGTACTGGCCAAGCCGCAGCCACTCACCCCGCTATCAGAGTGGAGGACAGGGAAAGCTGATCCACCTGCTCAACGCATACCACTGTAGGGATCCGCAATCGTTGAGGACATCTCAGTTTCTGCCTCCTCAATTGCCTCTCGACTGGCAATGGACATCACCTGCCTATCAAGCCCTAGAAGAAATTCCCAGGCTTCTACCAGTCCTAATTTAGATACGATCGACAAGGCATAATCGGTTACTTCTGGCTGGTCTCGCCAACATAAGATGATCAACTGTTCGACACGAGATTTCAGCGGCTCTGGCAATAAAGAATATGTATGCCATTGGCGATCAGCCAACTCGTCAAGCGCCTCCATGAACGGGAGCACTTCCATATCACCTTGTGTCTGTAGAAGCGTTTCGATTTCATGACGAACAGCTTCAGGTGCCATTCCCTCGGGTAACAACCGGTAATATTCAGAATTTTTCATGATCAAAAATCTACTGGTATGTGCGTTTCATTGGAGGCTTTTCTGTAAAGCCTCCCGTCTTGCCCCAAAAGCTTCCCACCAATTTTTATTTGTGCAGTCCAGCCAGATCCCGAGTTTGAACCTGGAAATTTGACGGCAGCATTCGCATCCGGAGAATGCCATTTTATCTCAACTTTCTGCCCTCCAATCATATAGTTAAATTTACTACCATCTGAGATGGTCGCCGATGGCTTAAAGCCATCAGGTGAGCCTGGCGGGACCAAACTCTTCAAATCATTTATATGAATCCGCCCATTACTCAGAGCCCCGATTGCCGACTGCTGCGGGTTGAAAAACGCAGGAACCTTTGTGCTTTTCGATGGCTGGTTTATTGGGCCGAAGTCCCCATCCGCCCGTGAAACTGCATTATCCCACTTCGGAGTCGTTGATCCTACTGAAGCCTTGGAGCCGGATGGCTCGACGATATCGGCCTTGGTTCCGGCGGTACTACCTTTACTCAGTCCCTTAAGCGCAAGGGGATTGATCCCAAATGGGTTGAAGCCAGTTTGTTCTGTAAATTTCGAAGCCTCTCCCATCCATCGAGGATCATTAGAGAAATAGAGTTGAGAAATATAGTCTAGGTGCAACTGACCAGCGAGAGTCCAATCATTAAGATTATCCCCCCCAATGAACGTATAAGACCGAAGAATTTTACTAGCAGCACCGTCTGGCAACTGGCTCTCCAAGCTATCTATAGCCTTAGAGCCGGCATCTATCTCTGCTCGAACTTCAGCACAATTTCCTACACTTGTGCATTCCAGCAAACGCTTATGATTAACCAGACTGCGCTCGCGAGCCTCACGATCCAACTCACCACACGAATTGTCACCATCACAAGCCCCAGCTTTCTCCTTAAGCTCCTCTACATCCTTATGATTGAGGAAATTATACTGCGTCGCGTTCTGTGCCACCCAGGCACCTTTCTCAAGATCTCCCCCAACAGCTGCCGCTGCAAACACACCGACGAGCTGGGATGACATTGCCAGCAGCTTGGGATCACTATTCACCAAAGCATCAAGCTGAACTACCAGAGCCTCATTGGCGCCAGCCGCAATTGCGCCAGTCTTGAAGTCGCCGCCAGTCGCCTTACTAAGCAAGCCACCTACAACAGCGTGAATAGCAATCTTCTGCGGTGAGCCGTCAGCTATTTTTCCCTTGGTGTAGTCCCCTAAAGCGTTGAACGAGGCTGCGGCCAATGTATTGTAGAGAGCGGTCTGTAAAGCGTCCTTGAACGAGGCATCACGCCCCATTAGTTTATTGAGCCCTGCTGCGGTAGTGCTCTGGGCTAGCTGATTACCTGCAAAGTTTCCAATCCCTTCTAGGGTTCCCAGATCAACATTATTGACCTTATTAGTGAAAGGGTTTGTCTCGGTACCAAACAGCTTATCGAAGAGGCCTGAAGTCAGACCTGCCGTCGCCCCGGCAACTGCATAATCCTTAAGGCTTTCCTTTGATGTGACATCTTTGAGTGTAGCCCCCAGATTGCCTCGATTGTTGATGATGCCTACGGTTCCCTTGGTAGCTGCTGAGGAGGCAACCGCACCCACGGCAGCCCCACCAACCCCCCCCCCAACAGCTGAGGCAGCAGCCGGCCCAACAACTACTGCCATAACGATCGCGATTACTAGCTGGGCTCCTGCCCCAAGCCCCGAGTTGCTGTATTTGAAGGAGTCATGGATTTCTTTGACCTGCCGCCAATCGATATCTCCACGCTGTTCAGCCGCTTTAATCCATGCCAATTGCGGGTCGGCAGCCACCATCGCATCGACGGTCTGGCTGACGCTCTGCTGGTTGATCTCCTTGATATCGATCTTCAGTCCATCGACAGCCTTGATGGCGATCTCGCCCTGAGCGATCAGTTGGCTCTGCAGGACCGTTTCATCCGTCTTGCCTTTGCCCTCCATGGAGTTCCACACGAAGCTGCTCTTGCTCTTCTCATGGCTCTCCTGGTGCATGTCCTTCACCGCTTCGAAGGTGATGGCACCGCCACTTTCAAGGGTCAGGTTGCCGC
>NZ_QKRU01000058.1:0-45614 GCF_003234055.1 Pseudomonas sp. 57B-090624 | reverse complement strand
GGGTGGGCGGGCCGGGCAGCACGCTGACCTTTTCCTGGGCGATGCGCTCGAGCATCGCCGGCACGTCGAACACCTGCTGCGGCAGGATGCAGCAGCCGCCCATCAGCGCAGCCAGCCAGCCGGCCTTGTAGCCGAAGCTGTGGAAGAAGGGGTTGACGATCAGGTAGCGGTCGCCCGGGCGCAGGCCGACCATGGCGCTCCAGTCGCGGACGATGCGCAGGTTCTGCCCGTGGGCGCTCATCACCCCCTTGGGCTTGCCGGTGGTGCCGGAGGTGAACAGCAGGTCGCAGAGGCTGTCGCCGTCCACCTGCGCCTCGCGCCGCGCCAGCTGCGCCGGCGCTACCGCCTCGCCCAGGGCCAGGAAGGCCTCCCACTCCAGGCAGCCCTCCGCCGTGCCGCGCAGGCACACGCGCCGGCGCAGCGCCGGCAGGTGCTCGCCCGCCAGCAGCGCCGGGTAGTCGCTGCCGAGGAATTCGCCGATGACGAACAGCAGGCTGGCGCCGCTCTCGCGCAGGATGTAGCCCGCCTCGGCGCCCTTCATCCGCGTGTTCAGCGGCACCAGCACCGCGCCGACGCTCTGCAGGGCGATGGCGGCGATGATCCATTCGTGGATGTTGGGCGCCCAGATGGCCACGCGCTCGCCATGGCCCACCTCCAGCGCCAGCAGGGCACGGGCGGCCTGGCAGCGCAGGCGGTCGAGCTGGTGGTAGCTGAGGCGGGTGCCGTCGTCCTCGATGGCCGGGGCTTGGTCGTAACGAACCGCCGCAGCGGCCAGCAACTGGGGGATGGTCAAGGTGCTTTCCAGGTTGGGCATGGGCGTTTCTCGGGCGCGACGGGGCAGCGGCCGGGCACAGGGCCCGGCCGTGGTTGGGGAAGGTGGATCAGGCCTGCGGCGGTGCGAAGCGACGGCCGGCGGAGAAGCCGCCGTCCACGGCGATCATCTGCCCGCTGACGAAGGAGGCATCGTCCGAGGCGAGGAACAGCGCCACGCCGGCCACCTCGTCCGGCTGCCCGGCGCGGCAGAGCATGTGCTGCGAGGCGAAGAAGGCGTGGAAGGCTTCCTGCTCCTTGACCATCTGCGTCATGGGCGTGTCGATCAGCCCCGGGCACAGGCCGTTGACCCGCACATTGGCGTGGCCGTAGTCGATGGCCATGGAGCGGGTGAGCTGGGTGATGCCGCCCTTGGCGGTGTTGTAGGCGGCATTGCCGTCGCACCCCTGGAGCCCGAAGATCGAGCCGAAGTTGATGATCGAGCCGCTGCGCTGGGCCAGCATCGCCGGCAGCGCGTGCTTGCTGGTGAGCATGCTGCCGGTGAGGTGGATATCCAGCACCCGGCGCCATTCCTCGGTGCTGGTCTCGGTGATGCTGCCGCGGCTGGCGATGCCGGCGGCGTTGACCAGGGCGTCGATGCGGCCGAAGCGGCTGACCACCTCCTGCATCACCGCCTCGACCCGCGCCTCGTCGCGCACATCCAGGCTCATGAACAGCGGCGCCGGGCTGACCCCTTCGAGGCTCGCGGCGATGTCCGCGCGCGGCTCGCCGATATCCAGCCCGACCACCTGCGCGCCCTCGGCGGCGAAGCGGCGGACGCAGGCCAGGCCGATGCCCGATGCGGCACCGGTGATGACGGCGACCTTGTTCGACAGACGTGCCATGGGGAAACCTCCTTGCTTGTTCTTGGAATGGGGTTTGCGGCGCAGTCTACCCAAGGCGAAAGGCGTGATGATCGTCCGTTGGGACTAGCCGGCGTTCGTGGCCAAGCGTGGTAGCCCGGACTTCAGTCCGGGCATGCCTGGCTCCGCTCCCCGGGCTGAAGCCCGGGCTACATGACTCCTAGGCCTGGTGCCGTAGGTAAACCAAGAAAAAATCCCGGCCGGAGCCGGGCGAAAATTGGCACAGAACTACAGGCTCAACACCGCCCCGCAGGGCGGTAGCACCCGGCTGTCACCCCGGGAACTTGAGTTTCAGCCGCGCGCTGCCGGCGCGGCCCTGGCATGCCAGGGTCCAGCCTTCGGCGAGTTCGGCGGGGCTGAGGATATCGTTGCGGGCGAGCAGCACCTCGCCCTCTTGCACCTGGCACATGCAGGCGCCGCAGAAGCCCTCCTCGCAGGAGAAAGGCACGTCCAGACCGGCGGCGCGGCAGCTTTGCAGCAGGGTGTGCCCCGGCTGCACCGGCACCTCGGTGAGTTGGCCGTCCAGCTCCACCAGCAGCTGTTCCACGGCAGCGCCGTCGGGCACCGGCAGGGGCTCGCCGGCGTCCGGGTCGGGCGGCGAGACGAAGCGCTCCACATGGATGCGCGCGGCATCCTCCCCCAACCCCAGCAACGCCCGCTCCACGGTGTCCATGAAGGGGCCCGGCCCGCAGATGTAGAACTCCGCGCCGGCATGGCCGCGCACCAGCTGGCGCACCTGGCCCTGGTCGAGGAAGCCCTGCACCGAGTCCAGCACGTGCACCACCTCCAGCCGCTCGATGTGGGCGCGGGCGATGGCGCGCAGCTCGTCGCGGAAGATCACCGAGGCCTCGTCGCGGTTGGCGTACACCAGCTTGATGCGCCGCGTGCTGGTCTTCAGGGCCGACTTGAGGATGGAGAACACCGGGGTGATGCCCGAGCCGCCGCCGAACAGCACCAGGTCGTGCTCGCCCGGGCGCAGGTGGAAATGCCCGGCGGGCGGCAGCACCTCCAGCCGGTCGCCGGGCTGCACCCGGTCGTTGAACCAGTTGGACACCCGCCCGCCGTCCACCCGCTTGATGGTGACCTTGGGCAGGGCGTCGCAATCCGGCGAGCTGGACATGGAATAGCAGCGCGTCAGCCGCTTGCCGCCGAGGTCCACGCGAAAGCCGAGGTACTGCCCCGGCTTGTAGCGGAAGCGCTCCTGCAGCTCGGCCGGCACCCGCAACACCAGGGAACGGCTGTCGTGGGTCTCGGCGATCACCTCGGCCACCTCCAGGTGGAAGGCGCCGGACTGCTGGGTTTCGATCACGAGTGGCTGCGCGCTGCCCATGGCCATCTCCGTTCAGAGCAGGCCGCTGATGGTCTGCGCGTTGTCGATGCGCAGCTCGCTGCCGCTGATGAAGCGCGACTCGTCGGAGGCGAGGAACAGCACCAGGGCGGCGATATCCCGGGGCGAGCACATGCGGTTCAGCGGGTCCTTGTCCAGTTCTTCCTGGGGGATCGACTGGAACCCGGTCAGGGCCTGGGTCATCGGCGTATTGATGCCGTCCGGGTGCACGCTGTTGCAGCGGATACGGTAGCCCTGGTGCTTGCAGTGCAGCGCCACGGAACGGGTCAGCGCCGCCACCGCGCCCTTGGAGGCGGAATAGGCGCAGAAGGCCGGCATGCCGCCCAGGGCCGCTACCGAGGACATGTTGACGATGGAGCCGCCGCCACTGTCCTTCATGGCGCCGATGGCGTACTTGCAGCCGAGGAAGTAGCCGTCGCTGTTGATGCGCTGCACCTTCTGCCACAGCTCCAGGCTGGTGTCCTCGACGCTGCCGACGGCGAGGATGGCGGCGTTGTTCACCAGCACGTCGAGGCGGCCAAATTTCTCCAGGGTGAGCTTGATGACGTTCTGCCAATCCGCCTCGCTGGCGATGTCCTGGCGGATGAACAGCGCCTCGCCCCCGATTTCGGCGGCCACCTGGCGGCCGGCCTCTTCGTTGAGGTCGGTGAGCACCACCCTGGCGCCTTCGCTGGCCAGCAGCAGCGCGTCTTCGCGACCGACGCCACTGGCGGCGCCGGTGACGATGCAGACCTTGCCTTCGACTCGTTTCATCGTTGTTCTCCTTGATAAGCCAGAGCGGCACGAACCAGGCCCGCCACATGGGCGCCGACCCGACGCCCGGAATGGACGCAGTCGGCCAGCGACAGGCCGGATACATAGAAATTGGAAGCGACCCCCACGGCGTTGCGGCCGGCGGCGAACAGGCCGGCGACCGGCTGGTTGTCGGCACCGAGCACCTGGCCGCTGCGCTCGCACACGGCGAGGCCGCCGAGGGTGATCACCGGGCAGGGGAAAAGCCTGCTGGCGAAGGACAGGTCCAGGGCGTACCAGGGCCCGGCGTCCAGCTCGGCGAGGAAGCCGCGCGACTTGCCCAGCGGGTCCTCGCACTCGCCACGGGCCGCGGCGCCGTAGTCGGCGAGGGTGCGCCGCAGGTTGCCCAGCGGCAGCCCGCTGCGCTCGCTCAGCTGCGCCAGCGAGTCGCCACGGCGGGCGTTGAACAGCATGTTGAGCACCGCCGGCAGGCGCTGGAAGCTCCACACCTTGCCGGGGCCGACCTGGGCGAAGGCCTCCTTGATCAGCGCGCGGTTGAGGATGAGCACGGCACGGCCGCCCTGCTCCTCCACCATGACGTGGCCGAGCTTGGCGCCGTAGACCTCTTCGTTGCAGTAGCGCAGGCCCTGGTCGTTGACGATCACCCCACGGGCCCAGGCCAGCGGCGGGTTGATGAAGCGCCAGGCGCTGGCCCGCTCCATGCGTTCGGTGCGGCCACCGGCGCTGATGCCCAGGCGGATGCCGCTGCCGTCGCAACCGCTGGTACCCAGGGGCAGGCCGTCGAGGTAGCGCGGCGCGTGCACGCCGAGCATGGCGCGGTTGAAGACGAAGCCGCCGGCACTGAGCAACACGCCGTGCTCGGCGCGGATCAGCCGGCGCCGTGCATGCTCGCGTTCCAGGCTGCGCAGGCGGCGGCGCCAGCGTTCGGCCAGGGCCGGCGCGTAGGGGTGGATGGCGTCGGTCCAGCGTGACAACCGCGCATGCCGCTTCGCGGCACGGCTGCCGATGGGCAGCTCCCAGGCCTCGACGCCGATCACGGTGCCGGACGCATCCAGCACCAGGCGCTGCACTTCGCACTGGCTGCGCAGGCGCACGCCCAGGCGCAGCGCGCTGGCGGCCAGGGGGCGGAACAGGTTGATGCCGGACATGCCCGAGCCCAGGGCGCGATGGCCACGGGGCGCCGGCCGGGCCTTGGCGGCGTATTCGGGCACCGCTTCGTTGCCGGAGTAGTAGAGGAAGTACCGGTCGCTGGGGTAGGAGGTCTTCAGCGGCGGCACGCTGCCCTGGAAGGCGGCGCCCTGGCGCTCCAGCCAGGCGAGGTTGGCGCGGCTGGCGTCGCAGAACCCGCGCAGGGTCTCGGCGCTCACCGCCTCGCCCACCTCTTCGCGCAGGTAGGCGTACATGGCCTCGGGCGTGTCTTCGACCCCGGCCTCGGCCTGCTGCGGCGTGCCCCCGCCGGCGTAGACCACCCCGCCGCTGCGGGCGGTGGCGCCGCCGCCGGCGAAACGGTCCAGCGCCAGCACCGACAGCCCCTGCTCGGCAGCCTCGATGGCGGCGCACGCACCCGCGCCGCCGAAGCCGACCACCAGCAGGTCGGCGCTGTCGTCCCAGTCCAGCTGCGCGGCGTCATGCACGCGCAGCGGGGCGTGCGGGTCCTGCGCCATGGCCGTCATGGCGCGCTCAGCTCGCCACGGCCAGCGCAGAGGCGGTGGTGGTGTAGGCGCCGTCGAGGTAGACCAGCGGGCTGATCTCGGCGCTGTTGTGGATCTCGACGATGCGCCCGATGAACACGGTGTGGGTGCCGTAGCTGAAGCGCCCGTCCTGCTGGCAGAGGATCGCCGACTGGGCATCGCCCAGGTAGGGGATGCCGCCGGGGCCGGTGCGCCAGTCGCCGCGCTGGAACCGCGCCTCGCCCTTCACCGGGCCGCTGCACAGGTGCGACAGCTCTTCCTGCTCCAGCCCGAGGATGTTCACGCAGAAATCCGCCCCGGCCTCCAGCACGGCGTGCAGGGAAGCGGTCTTGTTCACGCAGATCAGCAGCGACGGCGGCTCGGTGGAGAGCGAGTCCACCGCCGTGGCCGACATGGCGAACCGCTCGCGGCCATTGCTGGTGGTGATGATGGTCACGGACTTGGCCAGGCGACGCATCGCCTGGAGCATCTCGCCCTTCAGTTCGGCCTGGCTCATGGCACTGCCCTCTTGTGGTTCTCAGGTGCCGTCGATTCTTCGCCAGCGCCCGGGACCGGTCATCGTCCGAGGGGACTAGTTGGGTGAGGAGGGGCAGAGGCATGACCGCTGCGTAGGGTGGCGGTCGCTTTTTACCTCCACCAGGCGGGGCCAGGTCGGCGCGGGGCTACAGGGCTCCATCCAGAGCCGAGCGGGAAGAACGGTGGGCTGAAGCGGAGCGCCGCCCGGCCCACCCTACGAAGCATCGCGAATGAATTCGCTCCCACGGGAAAGCCAGCTGCGTAGCCTGGGCTTCAGGGTGACGGAAAGCTTCGCGAGCAGCGCTCGCTCCTACCGTGCGTGCGCCGGCATATGGTCCGTTTGAGGGATGCCCTGCGTTTTTGCGGTTGCTTGAATGCCCGCGAGAGGCGGCAAGCCCTTAACCGGAGGACAACAGAAATGCTCGACCACGACCTGATCCGCCAACGCCTGAAACAACGTGCCCGTGAACTGGTGCCGGTGCTGCGCGAGCGCGCGCCGCTGGCTGCGAAGCGTGGCCAGCTGCACGAGGAAACCCTGCGCGACCTCCAGGAGGCGGGGTTCTTCCGCATGCTGCAGCCCGCGCGCTGGGAAGGTTACGAGCTGGAGCCCGGCGACTTCTTCGACGTGCAGATGACCCTGGCCGAAGGCTGCATGTCCTCGGCCTGGGTGCTGGGGGTGGTGGCCATCCACAACTGGCAGCTGGCGCTGTTCGACGACCGCGCCGCGCAGGATGTCTGGGGCGCGGATTCCAGCGTGCTGATCTCCTCGTCCTATATGCCGGTGGGCAAGGTCACCCGGGTGGAGGGCGGCTTCCGCCTCAGCGGGCGCTGGGGCTTCTCCTCCGGCAGCAGGCATTGCCAGTGGGCCTTCCTCGGCGCCATGGTGCCGCCGGAAAAGGACGGTGACGCCCCGGACTACCGCACCTTCCTGGTGCCGCGCAGCGACTACCAGATCCTCGACAACTGGGACGTAATGGGCCTGGAGGCCACCGGCTCCCACGACGTGCAGGTGCAGGACGCCTTCGTACCGGAATACCGCACCCACCGCTCCATCGACGGCTTCCTGCAGAACAGCCCGGGCAACGCGGTGAACACCGCGCCGCTGTTCCGCCTGCCGTTCGGGCAGATCTTCGTGCGCGCGGTGTCGTCCGCCACCATCGGTGCGCTGCAGGGCGCCATCGACCTGTTCGTCGAGGCCAACAGGAACCGCATCGGCGTCAACGACGGCCGCAAGATCGTCCAGGACCCCGGCGCCCAGAGCGCCCTGGCCAACGCCATGGTCACGGTGGACGAATGCCGCAGCGTGCTGCTGCGCAACTTCGAGCTGATGATGCAGCGCGCCCGCGCTGGCGAGCCGCTGACCATGGCCGAGCGGGTGAAGATGCGCTACGACTCGGCCATCGTCCCGGACAAGTGCGCCCAGGCGGTGGAGACGCTGATGTACAACAGCGGCGCCTCGACCATCTTCCGCCAGCACGGCATCAACCGCGCCTTCCGCGATATCCACACCGGCCGCGCCCACGTCGCCAACTGCCCCGGCAAATACGCCCTCAACCTCGGCGCGGTGGGCATGGGCCTGGAGAGCAGCGACTTCTTCCTCTGATACCCATGAGGTCACGCTCTTCGTCGGGTGGATGACGCTCTTCTCATCCACCGTCGGAGTTCGGTTCGGCACCGCCTGGTGGACAGGAAAGGCGCTGTCCACCCTACACAAGGGGTCACGCTTTTCATCCATCCTCGGCGTGCCGTGCCCGCCCCTCACAACACCTGCCACGACGCCCGCCCTGCGCGGGCGTCGTGCCGTTCGGGAGACCTGCGGGGGATTAGTCTGTTTGGGGGATTCAGCCCCGTTTTGCTTGCCACACCATGCGCCCAAGGCCCGATGTTCCGGGCCGACCAGACCAAGAACGACAAGGGCCAAAGCGCATGAAATTTTCCCTGATCTACGAGGCACAGACGATCGACGCCAGCCGCGAGGGCGACCGTCGCATCTTCGACGAAACCGTCGAGCAGGCGGTGCTCGCCGACCAGCTCGGCTTCGACACCTTCTGGTGCGTGGAACACACCGCGCTGACCAACTACTCGCACATGTCCGCCCCGGAGACCATGCTCGCCTTCGTCGCCGGCAAGACCGAGCGCATCGGCATCGGCCACGGCGTGGTCTGCCTGCCCCCGGCGATGAACCACCCGGTGAAGGTGGCCGAACGCATCGCCACCCTCGACCTGCTGTCCAAGGGCCGCGTGCACTTCGGCGTGGGCAAGGGCGGCACCCAGCAGGAAGCCGGCACCTTCGGCTACGACCTGGCGACCCTGCAGCCGCAGATCGACGAGGCCATGTACCTGATCCCGAAGATGTTCGTGCAGGACGAGATCGAACATAACGGCGACTTCGTGAAGATCCCCCGCCGCCCCATCCACCCCAAGCCCTACCAGGACCCGCACCCGCCGATGTACCTGGCCTGCACCAACACCGAGTCGCTGAAGAACGCCGGCGACCGTGGCATGGGCGCCCTGGTACTGGGCTTCGGCGGCCCCGAGGAGATCGCCAAGAAGGTGGCCGTGTACCACGAGGCCTGGGACAACCGCGACGCGAAGCAGCAGGTGGGCTTCCGCCCCAACCGCCACATCGCCGCGCTGTGCCCGGCCATCGTCCTGGATGACAACGAGAAGGCCCGCGCCATCGGCATCCGTGGCCAGCGCTACTTCATGGAGTCCCTGGCGTACTGGTACGCCGGTGGCGAGCGCCCGGACCCGGAAAAGTGGAAGGACGATACCTTCGTCGACGGCAGCGGCCAGGCGGTGATCAAGTCGCGCTTCGCCTCGGAGGAGGTCACCGTGGACTTTTCCGACCCGACCATGGCGATGATGAACCCCAACCACGCCTACGGCACCGTGCAGGACTGCATCGGCTACGTGCAGCGCCTGATCGACGCCGGCGCCGACGAGATCCTCTTCATCTGCCAGATGGGCACCGTGCCGCAATGGGCACAGATCGAGACGCTGAAGAACATCGGCGAGCATGTGATCCCGTACTTCCGCAAGCGCAGTTGACCGCTGCCAGGAATACCCAACGGGCCTCCATGAGGCCCGTTTTTTATTGGGCGACGATTCGCGAGGTGGCGCCCGGCCCACCCTATGAGAGCCGTATGGTCCGTACACAGCGCGTAGGGTGAGCTTCAGCCCACCGCTTTTCGATCCGCCCGGTGCCTGGCCGTTTTTGGGCTCTGCTGATGGCCGGGGAAATCCAAGGTCTGCCCCTGCCCTTTTGCGACCTACCCGGGTTCGTCGTGTGCATGGCCTTTGGTGGGCTGAAGCCCACCCTACGAAAGCCGGATGGTGCGTGCACAGCAGCGCTGCGGAGTTTCAGGTTCGACTCCGCCTGGTGGAGGTAAAGAGCGACCTCCACCCTACGTAGCGGTCATGTCCGCGCGGAGGCATGAGGGTACGTGTAGGGGCGAATTCATTGGCTCTGTCTGCGTTAAGTGTTGCTAGGGGATTTGAGTCCAGCTGATTGGCGAGTTCTGGTGATGTTTCTGGTTTCGCCCACCCGGGCGAGTCCCTTTTAACAATCGCCTTAAAAGGAACCAAAAAGGCTTGCCCCATCATCCGGCCCCGGCTTCGCCGGGGTTCCCTCACTCCATCGTCGCTCTGGGGGCCGGCGCGATGGGCCATCCATGGCCTGGCGCGCCTCTCGCGGCATCCATGCCGCTCGTCCCCCGGCGCAACGACTGCGTTCGGCCTCCTGGAGGGGCGTTGGCGGCTGCTCCAACTTTCTTCGTCCAGCGCATCACCACAGGTGCGCACAGGCTTTCGTAGGATGGTGTAGAGCGAAGCGAAACCCATGCGGTGAAGGTGGCAGAAATACCCCGGCGCCCGGAAAGCACCGTGCTTGAGCGCCTGCATTAAAACCACAACAGCTAACGCAGGCAGAGCCAATTCATTCGCCAAGCGGTGCGCAGCGCCGCCGCTCTCGTGGGAGCGAATTCATTTGCGAAGGGGGTTCACAGAGAAGCGAAAGAACCGCCCGGACGACGCCGGGCGGCTGTGGATAACCTTCAGATCACCCGTGCCGGGTGCTGCGTGCGCGGTTCGCCTAGCATCTCGCGGTAGGACGGCGGCTGGCGGCCTTCGGCTTCGCTGATGCCGTAGCCCTGGGCCAGCTCGGCGGTGACCAGGGTCTGGCCGGAGAGCGTTTGCAGTTGCGGGTCCTGCAGCAGCGCGTGGATGACGCGGCCGTTGAACTCCGGGGTTTCCGCCTGGGCGAGGAAGGCTTCGTACTGGTCGGCACGGGCGGCGCCGGCGATGGCGGTGCGTTCGGTGCGCTGGGGGCCGAGCCACAGGGAGACGGCGGCGACGCCGGTGCCTTCGAAGTCCACCGCCATGTCGGCGGCGAACTTGTCCACGCCCGCCTTCTGCGCGCCATAGGCTGGGCCGTGCATGTAGCAGCCGGCGCCGTAGGAGGAGACGAAGGCGATCAGCCCACGGCCGCTCTTCAGCAGCAGCGGCGCTGCGTGGTAGCTGGCGACATAGGCCGAGCGCAGGCCAACGTCGAGGATGTCCACCAGCTCCAGGGGCTTCTCCCAGAAGGGGCCGGGGTCGATGAGGTTCTCGTGGAGCAGGGCGGCGTTGTTCACCAGCAGATCGAGCCGGCCCTGCTCGCGTTCGATGCGGGCGAAGAGTTCGCGCACCTGCGCGTCGTCACGGTGGTCGCAGGGCACGGCGATGCCCTGGCCGCCCGCGCGGTTCACCGCCTCGGCGGTTTCCGCGAGGCTGCCGGGCAGCAGCTGGCCGCGCAGGCGGCTGGCGCTCTGGCTGGCGGAGCGGCCGCTGAGGTAGACGGTCATGCCCGCCGCGCCGAGGGCGATGGCAATGCCCTTGCCGACGCCACGGCTGGCGCCGGTGACCAGGGCGATTTGGGGGGTGTTTGCAGTCATCGGGATTGTTCCTCTTCGTGGGAGCGAATTCATTCGCGAAAAGGGCCGCGCAGCGGCCCCATGGAGGTTCAGGAGGGCAGGCTTGCAGCCTGCTTCGCGAATGAATTCGCTCCTACCGATCGTTCGTCCCCACCGTGGATATGGCTGGCCGCGAGGAAGCCGAAGACCATGGCCGGGCCGATGGTGGAGCCGGCGCCGGGGTAGGTGCGGCCCATCATCGAGGCGGCGCTGTTGCCGATGGCGTAGAGCCCGGCGATGGGCGTGCGGTCCTCGCGCAGCACGCGGGCGTGCGGGTCGGTGAGCAGGCCGCCCTTGGTGCCGATGTCGCCGGCATTCACCTGCACCGCGTAGAACGGCGGTTTCAGCAGCGGCGCCAGGCAGGGGTTGGGCTGCACGGTGGGGTCGCCGTAGTAGCGGTCGAACAGCGACTCGCCCTTGTGGAAGTCCTCGTCGCGGCCGGCCACCGCCATAGGGTTGAAGCGCTCGACGGTGCGCAGCAGGCCGCCGGCATCGATGCCGATCTGCCGGGCCAGTTCGCCAAAGCTGTCGGCCTTGTGGAAGTAGCCCTGCAGGTGCCTGGGCAAGCGCTGGTCGGGCATGGCATAGCCCGGCAGCAAGGCGCCGCAGGGGTATTTGCGGCGGAACTCGGCGTCGAACACCAGCCAGCAGGGCACGCTGGTGGCGGCCTCGCTGTCGTGCTCGTACATGGCGTAGACGATGTCGGTGTAGGGCGCGGCTTCGTTGACGAAGCGCTGGCCGGCCGAGTCCACCAGGATGCAGCCCGGCAGGGTGCGTTCGACGAACAGCGCGCGCTGCTTCTCTTCGCCCTGCACCTGGGTGGTCGGCGCCCACCAGCTGTGCTCCATCAGCGCCGTGGCAGCCCCCAGGGCCTGGCCCGCGCGGATGGCATCGCCGGTGTTATAGGGCGGCGTGGCGCTCCAGTCGCTGCGCGAGGGCTGCGGGTGGTACTGGCTGCGCATGGCCTGGTTGCGTTCGAAGCCGCCGGCGCCCAGCACCACGCCCCGGCGGGCCTCGATCAGCAGGCGCTTGCCCTCGCGCACCACCTCGGCGCCGACCACGCGGCCGCCCTCCTCGATCAGCCGCTCCAGGCGGCACTCCAGCCAGAGAGGCACGTTACGGTCCAGCAGCGAGCGACGCAGCGCGGCGACCAGGGCGTTGCCCAGGGTGAGGAAGCGGTCGCGCCTGGAGCGCAGGCGCCCGGGCAGGTCGCACCAGTAGCGCCCGAGGATCTTCAGGGTCAGGCCCAGCCAGCCGGGGCCGCGACAGAGCAGGACCTGGGCCTCCTTCATGGTCATGGCCGCGCGGCCCATCATCAGGGTGCCGGGGGACGGCTCGCGCATGCGGGCGAACTCGTCGCCCAGGAGGCGCGCATCGAAGGGCAGCGGGTCCATGGAGCGGTAGCCCGGCTTGCCGCCGGGTACCTCCGGGTAGTAGTCGGCGTAGTGCGGCTGGGCCTCGAAGCGCACGTGGGAGTGCTCCTCGAGGTAGCTGACCACCTGGTGGCCGTGTTCCACGTAGGCCTCGATGCGTCCGTCATCGATCTCGCCGTGGGTCACGGCGCGGATATAGGCGATGGCCTCGGCCGCCGAATCCTGCCCGCCCAGCGCGGCGATACGGTGGTTGCAGGGCACCCAGATGCCACCGCCGGAAACCGCCGAGGTGCCGCCGTAGCGGTCGCTCTTCTCGATCACCAGCACCCTGGAGCCAAGGTCGCGGGCACGCAGGGCGGCAGTCATCGCCCCTGCGCCCGAGCCCACCACCAGTACGTCGCAGGTGTCGTCCCACCGCAGGCTGTTCGCGCTCATCGGGTCACTCCCCTTGTTGTTCTGTTTGCGCAGTCCCGATGGATTCTCGGCAGCCACCCACACGCCAACATCGTCCGATGGGACTAGCGGCGACAGACAGCGGATCGACCGTTCCAGTTAGTCCTATCGGACGATGCTCCGTGCATTCGGTGACCACATAGTCGGCCCGCCACACCCACTCACCCCTGGGCCTGGCAGTCCGAGCCGTGCCCAGACACGCCGAGAGCGAAAACAATGACAAGAACAAGAAAACGCCTGCTGCTTGCACCGCTGCATCACGCCGTCCGCCTCGCCGCCCTGGGCCTCGCCCTGGGATACGCCGGGCAGGGCCACGCGCTGGCCTTCCAGCCCAGCGATGACCTGAAGATCTCCTGGGACACCACCCTGACCTACGCCCTGGCCTGGCGTACCGAAGCCCGCGATCACGCGCTGTCGCGGGGCTACCCCAACGCCGGCATCGCCAACATCGACGACGGCAACAACGCCTTCGACCGGGGCAGCCTGATCACCAACCGCGCCAGCTTCCTCACCGAGGCCAACTTCAACTGGCGCGGCGACTTCGGCCTGTTCATCCGCGCCAGCGGCTTCTACGACGACGTCTACAACCGCAGCAACGACAACGACACCGGCACCTCCAACTGCTACGCCGGCGGCCAGTGCACGAAGCCCAACCGCTTCTCCGACGACACCGTCGACCAGCACGGCCGCGACATCCGCCTGCTGGACAACTACCTCTATGGCGCCTGGGACATGGGCGGCCACGACCTCAACCTGCGCGTGGGCGACCAGGTGGTGAGCTGGGGCGAGAGCCTGTTCATCAGCAACGGCATCTCTTCGGCCATGGCGCCGGCCGACGGCACCAAGGCCAACACCCCGGGCGTGGAGGTGAAGGAGATCTTCCTGCCGGTGGGCCAGGTGTTCGGCCAGATCAGCCTCACCGACAACCTCGGCCTGCAGGCGTACTACCAGTACGAGTGGGAGAAGACCGAGATCGACGGCGTGGGCAGCTTCTTCTCGGTCACCGACCAGATGGACGAAGGCGGCTTCACCGACGCCTTCGGCATGACCCGCCGCCTGCACGACGACAAGCCCGGCGACAGCGGCCAGTACGGCGTGGCCATGACCTACGTGGCCGAATCGCTGAACAACACCGAGTTCGGCCTGTACTACATCCGCTTCCACGACAAGGCGCCGACCCTGGACTTCCTCAGCCACTGGAACAGCGGCGAGTACCAGGTGCGCTACTTCGACGACATCGACCTCTACGGCGCCAGCTTCTCCACGGTGGTGGGCGAGACCAACGTCAGCGGCGAGGTGAGCTACCGCGACGGCCAGCCGGTGCTGGTGGACACCGGGCTGACCCCGCACGCCGTGCGGGCCAAGACCGTGCAGGCGCAGGTGTCCTTCATCCACGCCTTCGGCAACCTGCCCATCGCCGACAACACCACCCTGACCGGCGAGCTGGGCTACAACGAGGTGCTCGACAACGACCGCGCGCCGAGCTTCAACGTCTTCGTCCCGGACGGCCAGGGCGGTGCCATCCCCATCACCACCGCGAACACCGACAGGCTCTACAACGACAAGAGCGCCTGGGGCTACACCCTCAACCTGTCGCTGGAATACCTGAACCTCTTCGAGGGCTGGGACCTGACCATCCCGCTGATCTACAGCCAGTCCCTGGGTGGCGATTCGTCGCTGGCCGGCAGCTTCGGCATGGGCGAAGGCGATGACCGCCTGGGCATCGGCACCACCTGGCGCTACCTCAACAACTTCACCCTCGAGGCCCGCTACAACGCCTTCCTGGGCGATGCCGGCGACACCCCGCTGGCCGACCGCGACAACGTCGGCATCAGCGCCAAATACAGCTTCTGAGCCACCGCAGCAGGAGAGTCGAGATGCACGCTTACCCACACAAACCGCTCCTCGCCGTCCTCTTCAGCGCCACCCTGGCCAGCACCCCGGTGCTCGCCAAGGTCAGCCCCGAAGAGGCCGCACGCCTGGATCAGGACCTGACGCCCATGGGCGCCGAGAGAGCCGGCAACGCCGACGGCAGCATCCCCGCCTGGAGCGGCAAGTGGCTTGGCGCACCGCCCCATGTGAAGTTCGACGGCACCGGCCACAAGCGCCCCGATCCCTATGCCGGCGAGCAGCCGCTGTTCACCATCACCGCCGCCAACCTGGAGCAGTACAGGGACAAGCTCTCGGAGGGCCAGGTGGCGCTGCTCAAGCGCTACCCGGACACCTACCGCATCCGCGTGTACCCCAGCCATCGCGACTTCCGCTACTCCCCGGTGGTGGAGGCCAACATCCGCCAGAACGCCCTCGACGCCGAACTGGTGAACGATGGCTATGGGGTGGTCAACGCCTACGGCGGCTCGCCCTTCCCCATTCCCAAGAACGGCTTCGAGCTGATGTGGAACCAGAACCTGCCGGCCCGCGCCTGGAAGGAGGAAGCCACCTACAAGATGGCCCTGGTACTGGCCAACAACAATCGGGTGGAGGAGAAGGTCGGCTACCAGATCCTCTCGCTGTGGGACGACCCCAGCGGCTCGGTGGCGACCTTCGATGGCACCCAGGCCTGCGCCATGATCAGCACCCAGGAACCGGCCCGGAAGAAGGGCGAGATCATCCTCAGCTGCGACTCCAGCGACCCGGTGGCCAAGCCGCGCCAGTCCTGGCAGTACCTGCCCGGCAACCGTCGCGTGCGCCGCGCGCCCACCATCGGCTACGACACCCCCTACGGTGCCGGCGGCTTCCGCGTGATGGACGAGGACCGCCTGTTCAACGGCGCCCCCGACCGCTACGACTGGAAGCTGGTGGGCAAGCAGGAGATGGTCATCCCCTACAACAACTACGCCCTGGACGACCCCGACCAGCCGGTCAGCGAGCTGACCGCCGGCACCGGCCACCTCAACCCCGACCACGTGCGCTTCGAGCTGCACCGCGTGTGGGTGCTGGAGGCCAACCTCAGGGAAGGCAAGCGCCACGTCTACGGCAAACGCCGCTTCTACATCGACGAGGACAGCTGGGCAGCAGCCCTCGGGGACAACTACGACGGCAAGGGCCAGCTCTGGCGCACCAACATCCAGACCTCGGTCTACGCCTACGAGGTGGAAGCCTTCCACGCCCGCGTCGCCATCTACCACGACCTGCTCGCCGGCTCCTACCTGGCCGATCGCCTGGTCAACGGCCTGGCGCCGGCCCGGCTCAATGACGCCACCTTCGACGCCAGCTACTTCACCGCCGCGAGCCTGCGCAAGCTGGGCAAGTGATCCGGCACCGCCCCGGTACCTGCCGACCCCATCGGCCGGGCCGGGGCACCCCCTGACCCAACCGGAAGCCCCCCAACGATGTCGATGAGATCATTTTTGCCCCTGGCAGGCGCCCTGCTCGCCACCAGCCTCGCCAGCCTCGCCAGCCTCCCGGCACAGGCCCGGGTCACGCCCGAGGAAGCCGCCCGCCTGGGCCAGGACCTGACCCCCACCGGCGCCGAGCAAGCCGGCAACGCCGACGGCAGCATCCCCGCCTGGAGCGGCAAATGGCGCGGCGCCCCACCCCAGGTGCAGTTCGCCGGCAGCGGCACCAGGCACCCCGACCCTTACGCCGGCGAGCAGCCGCTGTTCACCATCACCGCCGAGAACGTGGCGCAGTACGCCGACCAGCTTTCCGACGGCCAGAAGGCGCTGTTCACGCGTTATCCACAGAGCTTCCGCATGCCGGTCTACCCCAGCCACCGGGACTTCCGCTACGCCCAGTGGGTGGAGGACGCGATCAGGCAGAACGCGCTTCAGGCCGAGCTGGTCAACGACGGCAACGGCGTGACCAGGGCCTATGCCGGCCCGCCCTTCCCGATCCCGCAGAACGGCTTCGAACTGATGTGGAACCACAACCTGCACACCGTGGCCTGGAAGGAAGACGCCAACTACAAGATGGCCCTGACCCTGGCCAACGGGAGCCGCCAGTTCGAGCTGGTGAACTACAAGATCCTCTCGCCCTGGACCGACCCCAACGGCAACGCCGCGAGCTTCGACGGCACCCAGGCGCATTTCATGATCACCACCCTGGAGCCGAGCCGGAAGAAGGGCGAGATCTTCCTCGGCAACGAGTACAGCGACCCGCTGGCCCAGCCCCGCCAGAGCTGGCAGTACCTGCCCGGCAACCGCCGCGTGCGCCGCGCGCCCACCGTGGCCTATGACACGCCCTACGGCGCCGGCGGCTTCCGCGTGATGGACGAGGACCGCCTGTTCAACGGCGCGCCGGATCGCTACGACTGGAAGCTGGTGGGCAAGAAGGAGCTGTTCATCCCCTACCACAACTACCGCCTCGACGACCCGGCGGTGACGCTCGACCAGCTGTTGGCCACCAAGGGCCACCTCAACCCCGATTACATGCGCTACGAGAAGCATCGCGTGTGGGTGCTGGAGGCCACCCTCAAGCCGGGCAAGCGCCATATCTACGGCAAGCGCGTGATGTACCTGGACGAGGACACCTGGGCCGCCGCCCTGGCCGACAACTACGACGGCAAGGGCAACCTCTGGCGCACCAACATGCAGGCCTCGATCTACGCCTATGAGCTGCAGGCCTTCCATGCCCGCGTGGCGGTCTACCACGACCTGATCGCCGGCTCCTACCTGGCCGACCGCCTGATCAACGACCAGAGCGCGCCGAGGCTAAACGCCAGCGATTTCGATGCCGGCGACTTCACCGTGGCGAGCCTGCGCAAGCAGGGCCGCTGATCCCGGGCATGACGTCGGCGGGCGCCGCACAGGCGCCCTCTGGCGCCGCAGTCGCACCTCGACGACCTGTAACAAATGGACTTTAAGGTCAGCTTTTTACCGAGCCCATCCAACGAGAGGAAAACAACAATGACAACACTGCTCCGCGCCAGCATCGGCCTGGCCGTTCTCGGCCTGTCCCTGCAGGCCAATGCCTTGAACATTCTCCTGACCAACGACGACGGTTGCCGCGCCCCCGGCATCGAGGCCGTGTACCAGGCGCTGATCGCCGCCGGCCACCAGGTGACCCTGGTCGGCCCGCAGAACGACAGCAGCGGCATCGGCGCCGCCAGCATCGTGGTGCCCGGCCAGGCCGTGGCCATCACCCAGCTGGCCCAGGGCAAGTACTGCGTCGGCGCCCCCGCCGGCTACGTGCCGCCAGCCGGCAAGACCTCGGCCATCGGCACCCCGGTGGACGCGGTGAACGTCGGCCTCGACCTGCTGCTCAAGGACAACCGCCCGGATCTGGTGGTCTCCGGCACCAACTTCGGCGACAACGTCGGCCCGCTGACGCAGATGTCCGGCACCGTCAACGCCGCCGTGCGCGCCATGTACAAGGGCGTGCCGGCGGTGGCCGTGTCCACCGCCATCGACCTCAAGCTGATCGCCCAGGACCCGCAGGCCGGCTACAAGAAGACCCTCGACGCCATGGACGACACCGCGCGCTTCGCCACCCGGGTGATCGGCCGCGCCGCCGCCATCGGCGCCGAAGCGCGCCGCGTGTGCGAGAAGAGCCACGGCAAGGCCAAGGCCTATTGCGACACCAATGTCATCGGCCTGCCGGGCAACACCGGGCTGAACATCAACTACCCGGCCCTGGAAGCCGGCCAGGTGACGGGCGTGGCCTTCGCCCCCATCAGCGATTGGGGCAACGTGGTGTTCGCCCCGCAGCAAGGCCCGGACGGTGTGGTGCGGGTCAACCTGGTCGCCCCGCCCGCCCCCACCGCCGAACAGAAGCAGGGCGACGCCTGGCAGCTGTCCCTCGGCAAGGCGGTGATCACCCCCATCGACGGCAACTACACCGCCGCACCCTTGGTGCAGGTGCAGACCAGGCTGATGCTGCTGGGCGTGAAGCCCTGATCGCTGCGATGAACGCGTGACAGGAAGCCCCCGCATGGGGGCTTTTTGTTGGGTGGATGAATTCACGATCGGCTGTGCAGGTCGGGTGAAACCCGGCGCGACATGGCGCACCGATGGTGGACCGGTGGAGCGGGGTCCACCCTACGCGCGGTTCGGGTTTTGTCGGTTGGGTTGAGGGACGAAGCCCAACGGTGCAAGGCCGAGCGAGGGCGCGTTGGGCCCCATCCTCGAGCCAATGCAATGTGCTTTCCGGCGACATCGCTTGGTGGATGAAAGGAGCGTCATCCACCCTACATCCCGGTCAACCCCGGAGCTGGGCCAAACGCAACTGCCACCTGCAAGCACGAACCGTAGGATGGTGTAGAGCGCAGCGAAACCCATCACCGCCAGCACGGTGCTTCCGGCGAGTCCGAGGTGCGCGCAGCACACCCTACGTCCGAAGTGAGCGGCGGCTGCGTGCTCCGAGGTCTGATTGCGCCCCTTCTAGGGGGCCAAAAGCAAAGCCACGTTCTAAGAACGTGGATTTTTACTCCGGCTCCGCTGGGCTGAAGGGAATGAATTCGGCGACCTCCAGCTCGAAGCCGGAGACCGCCTTGTAGCTGACCGGGAAGCTCAGCAGGCGCATGCGGCGCACGCCGACGTCGCGCAGGATCTGCGCGCCGATGCCCAGGGTGCGCTGGGGAAAACTCGGCGGCCGGGGCTTCTGCGTGCCCTGTTGCAACTGCTCGATCACCGCCTCGGGGGCTTCCTGCTGGGCCAGCAGCACCACGACGCCGGCGCCCTCCTCGGCCACTCGCGCCAGGGAGCGGTCGAGGTTCCATTGGCCGGGGTGGCTGTCCAGGAGGTCACGCAGGGTTTCCACCGCCTGTACCCGAACCAGTGCCGGCTTGTCGCGGCGCACTTCGCCGCGCACCAGGGCCAGGTGCAGCTGGCCCTGGTAGTCGTCGAGGTAGGTCAGCACCTGGAATTCGCCGTGGCGGGTCTGCAGGGGGTACTCGCCGGAGCGGCGGATGGTGCCTTCGTGGAGGATGCGGTAGTGGATCAGGTCGGCCACGCTGCCGAGCGGCAGGCCATGACGCTGGGCGAAGTCGCGCAGGGCCTGGCCAC
Source organism: Pseudomonas sp. 57B-090624 (assembly GCF_003234055.1). Taxonomy (NCBI): domain Bacteria; kingdom Pseudomonadati; phylum Pseudomonadota; class Gammaproteobacteria; order Pseudomonadales; family Pseudomonadaceae; genus Pseudomonas; species Pseudomonas sp. 57B-090624. The sequence continues at coordinate 25,911 of NZ_QKRU01000058.1, read as the reverse complement.
GGGCCGGCTCGCCCTGCTCGTCGAGGATGCCCACCAGCACGGCGGCGGGCATGAGCCCGGCCAGGCGAGCCAGGTCGCAGGCCGCCTCGACATGCCCGGCGCGCTGCATCACCCCGCCGGGCTGGGCTCGCAAGGGGAACACGTGCCCGGGCTGCACCAGGTCGGTGGCGACGCTGGCCGGGTCCACCGCCACGGCGATGGTGCGCGCGCGGTCGGCGGCGGAGATGCCGGTGGTGACACCGCTGCGCGCCTCGATCGACAGGGTGAAGCCCATGCCGTGACGCGCTCGCGAGTGGGGCACCATCAGCTCCAGCCCCAGCGCCCGGCAGCGCTCCTCGGTGAGTGCCAGGCAGATCAGCCCGCGCGCATCCCGGGCCATGAAATTGATGGCCTCGGCGTCGGCGTGGCCGGCGGCGATCACCAGCGAGCCTTCGCCTTCGTCCTGGTCATCGGTGATCACCAGCATGCCGCCGCTGGCCATGGCTTCGATGAGGCGTTGCGGGCCGTCCATCAGTTCAGTGCCTGGCGCAGGTCGGCGGCGGCGGACTCCAACGCCGCCTGGGCGGCGGTGACGAAGGCGGCCATGCTGACGAAGCCGTGGATCATGCCGGCGCAGCGTTGCAGGCGGGTCTTCACACCCGCCTCCTGCAAACGCCGGGCGAAGGCTTCGCCCTCGTCGCGCAGCGGGTCGAACCCGGCGCTGAGCAGGGTGGTGGGCGGCAGGCCGGCGAGGCTTTCGGCGCGCAGGGGCGAGGCCAGGGGCTCGTCGCCCTGTTCGGGGGCTTGCAGGTACTGGCTCCAGAACCAGCGCATCTGCTCGCGGGTGAGGAAGTAGCCTTCGGCGAATTCGTTGTAGGAAGCGCTGTCGCAGGCGGCGTCGGTGACCGGGTAGAACAGGCACTGGTAGGCGATGCGCGGGCCCTGCCGCGCCTGTGCCAGTTGGCTGACGGCGATGGCCAGGTTGCCGCCGGCGCTGTCACCGGCCACGGCCAGGCGGCTGGCATCGAAACCCAGCTCCCGGGCGCGGCCGACCAGGTCGCAGGTGGCGGCGTAGCCATCCTCCGGCGCCGCCGGGAAGCGCGCCTCCGGCGCCAGGCGGTAGGCCACCGAGACCACCACCGCGCCGCACAGGCGGGCGAGGCTGCGGCAGAGGTTGTCGTGGGTGTCGAGGTTGCCGATGACGAAGCCGCCGCCATGGAAGAACACCACCAGCGGCAGGCTGTCGCTGTCCTCGGGCCGGTACAGGCGGGCATCCAGCGGGCCATCGGCGCCAGCGAGCTTGAGGTTGCGCACCTCGAACAGGCGCTCGCCAGGCACCGGCGGCATGAGGTTGTCGCAGAACTGGCGGTACTGCTGCGGGTCGAGCTGGCCGTAGTCGGGCTGCGGCATGCCGGCGAACTGCTGGAGCACGGCGGCGATCTGGGGATCGAGGGACATGGAGGCGCTCCTTATATGTCGGCCATCTGGAAGACCGGGTTGGTCTCCTCGAGGATGCTCGCCATGCGCCGCTCCAGCGCCGGCTTGAAGCTCTTGTGCGGCAGCAGCCAGAAGCGCCCGGCGGCGATGCCGGCGAACACCTCGCGGGCCAGCTCGCGCGGGGCCATGCCCTGGCGGATGCTGCTGTCGAGCAGCGCGTCGAGCTGCCGGGTGGCCGCGCCTAAGGGGCTGTTGGACCCCATGATGTCGCTGGCCACCGGGCCCGGGCAGAGCACCGAGACGGCCACCTGCGACTGCTGCAGGGCGAGTTCGTAGTGCAGGGTTTCCGAGAGCGCGACCACCGCCTGCTTGCTGACGGTGTAGGGCCCGAGCAGGGGGCTGCAGACCAGGCCGGCGAGGGAGGCAGTGTTCACCACCTGTGCGGGGCGGCCCTGGGCCAGCAGCAGGGGCACGAAGCTGCGGACGCCGTTGACCACGCCGCCGAGGTTGATGTCCAGCAGGCGTCGCCATTGCGCGGCGTCGATCTCCCAGCTGAAGCCGGTCTGCATCACCCCGGCATTGTTGAACAGCAGGTCGACGCCGCCGAAACGCTGCACCGCGAGATCGCGCAGGGCCTCCACCTGCTGCGGGTCGCCGACGTCGCCCACCTGCGTGGCGACCTCCGTGCCCTGCCCTTGCAACACCTCGGCCAGGGCCGCCAGGCGTTGCCCGTCCACATCGCTCAGCACCAGGCGCAGCCCGCGCGCGGCGGCTTCTTCCGCCAGCCCACGGCCGATGCCGCCGGCCGCCCCCGTGATCACTGCCACCTGACCCGCTTCGATCTGCATGCGTGACTCCCTTTCCTGTTGTTGTCTGTAGCTGTCGTGCGCGCCAGTAGAGCGGCTTGCACAGGAACGGGCCTCGTCCATGCGGACGAGGCCTGCCTCAGCCGGAGACCTTGAGCACCTGCTTGCACCGGGCGCGCCCCTGCTGGAGACGCTCGTGGGCTTCGGCGACCTCGGCCAGGGGCAACAGCTCGATGGCCGGCGGGCGTACCCGCTCCGCCGCCAGCAGGCTGGCGATACGCCCCAGGCACTCGCCGCTGGGCATGCGGCTGTAGGCCACGGCTGTACGCAGCCCCCGACGCGCCGCTTCGGCGTGGTCGGGGCCGCTGTCCCCCGGCATCAGGGTGAGGATGGCGACCAGGATGCCGCCCGGGTGCAAGAGGTCGAGGCCGCCGGGAAGGCTGCCGCTGCCGATGCAGTCGAGCACGAGGTCGACACCATCGGGCGCCCATTGGCGCAAGGCGCCGTGGATGTCCTCCGCGCGGTAGTCGATCGCGATCTCGGCGCCCCTGGCCCGCGCCTGGTCGGCGTTACCGGCGCTGCACGTGGTGGCGATGCGCGCCCCCGCAACACGAGCGAGCTGGATGGCAAAGCCACCCACCGCGCTAGCGCCGCCGTGGATCAGCACGCGTTGCCCGGGCACCAGGCCGCCCTCATCGAACAGGCCGGACCAGGCCGCCAGGGCCGGGGTCGGGACGGCTGCGGCGGCAGGGAAGTCCAGGTTGTCCGGAATGGGCACCAGGGAGGCCCGGGACACGCAGGCGTACTCGGCGTAGGAGCCCCATTTGCCCGCGCCGACATCGCTCTGGCCGAAGACACGGGTGCCCAGGGCCAGGTCTTCGATGCCCTCGCCCAGGGCTTCGACCGTACCGGCCAGGTCGAAGCCGGGCACGAAGGGGAAACGGTAGGCGAAGAAGGCGCCGAGGTAGCCCTCACGGCACTTCCAGTCCGCCGGGTTGACCCCGGCGCAGGCCACTCGAACCCGGACTTGGCCGGGGCCGGGACGCGGTGTTTCGACGTCCTTGAGTTGCAGAACCTCGGCTCCGCCGAGTCGTTCCATGACGATTGCGCGCATGCAGGTATCCCTGTTCAGTGGTCTGGATAGAGGGTCGCTCGCCCGAGCAGGCTGGTCTGCTGGGGGCAGAAGGCATGGGCGATGGCATCCACCGCCCAATCCGGGCAATCGGGGTCGAACCAGCGGTCTACCCAGGCCCAGTGGTAGGGGTGCGCGAGGTACTCGCCCAGCAGGTCGTCGGCGCGGGTGAATTCCTGCTGCCAGACGTGGGTCCAGCGCCCCGGGGTCGAAACCCGGGCCAGTTGCCAGTTGCGGATACCGAGGATGTAGTCGGGCATCCGCAGCAGGTCCCGCTCCAGGGCTTCGCGCTGCGCCACGCTCGCCTGCTGGCGAACATGCAGCAGCAAGGTGCGCCAGATGCCACCCTCCAGGCCCGGTTCTCGCAATCCACCGCCAATGCGCCGGTACGCCAGGCGTTCGAAATGGGCGATGCCGGGCAGCCGGCCGAGCAGGGCATCCAGGTTGGCGGGGGCCGCACCGGCGAACAGCAGGTCGAGCGTGCAGTCGGCCGCCCCCCAGCTGCCGGGCAGGTTGCGGCCGAAGCTGAGGTGCAGGAGGCCGGGCACGCCCTGCAAGCACTCGCGCAGTCGGAGTTCGAACAGTGCGGGGTCGGTCCCGTCGGAGAGGTTCAGCTGCAGCGACTCACTGGACATGAGGCGCCTCCAGGGGCTGTTCAGCCGGGCCGAGCACATGCCGTCGACGGCCGCTGCCGGCCTCCTCCACCCGCTCCCAGAAGGCCCTGACCTCGGCGCCCGCAGCGCCACGCATGGCGTAGTAGGCCGCGACATCGGCCACGCTCCAGAGCAGCCAGAGGGTGTTGAGCTGCCCGGGCACTTGCACGGGCGGCGATACCCAACGCTGCTTCAGGGTCAGCCCGCGGGCGGCGCACGCCGGCAGGTAGCCCGTCTCCAGCGCATCCAGCACCGGGCCGATCCGCCCGGGGTCGAGCGGAATCTCATCGAGTATGAGGATCATCGTCCAATGCTCCTGATGGTCATGTCGCCCCGCAGTTAAGCGGTGCAGCGACCCGGGGCCATCGTCCGATCAGACGATGCCGGGAAATGCAGGCGCCGCAGAATCCGATGCAGCGCGTTCGCTGCGATGGCTTGCCTGAGCCACCGGCAGCCCTCGAGAACCCCCGACGGGAGAACAAGAAGATGAGTACGTTGCACCGCATCGAAACCAAGCCCCTGGAACCCCGCTACGCACGGGGCTGGCACTGCCTGGGCCTGGCCTCCACCTACCGCGACGGCAAGGCCCACCGCCTGGATGTGTTCGGCACCCGCCTGGTGGCCTTCGCCGGGGACGATGGGCAGATCCGCATCCTCGACGGCTATTGCCCGCACATGGGCGCGGACCTGAGCCAGGGTTGCGTGGAGGGCGACGCCATCCGCTGCCCCTTCCATGAATGGCGCTGGCGCGCCGACGGCGTGTGCGACGACATCCCCTACGCCAAGCGCATTCCACCCCGCGCGAAGATCAAGGCCTGGCCGGTGTGCGAGCAGAACAGGCTGCTGTTCGTCTGGAACGACCCGGAAGGCAACCCGCCCATCGCCGAGCAGGCCATCCCGCGCATCGAGGCCTGCTTCGACGAGGCCTGGGCCGAATGGGAAGTGGCGGAACTGAAGATCGACACCCACTGCCGCGAGCTGATCGACAACGTGTCGGACATGGCGCACTTCGACGCGGTGCACGGCACCGACCTCAACCACTTCAGCAACACCTTCGAGCGGCACATGGCGGTGCAGGTGATGCGCGGCAGCAGTGCGCGGCTGTCCGGCGACAGCGAGCTGACCACGGTGGCCACCTACTACGGCCCGGCCTACCAGATCACGGAGATGACCGGAGCGATGGACGGCGTGCCCATCCATTCGATCCTGCTCAATTGCCATGTACCGATCGACCTGAACAGTTTCACCCTGCGCTACGGGGTGCTGGTGAAGAAGGTGCCGGGCCTCACCGAGGAGCAGAACCGCGAGATGGCCAGGGCCTACGTGAAGCAGGCCCAGGACGCCTTCTACGAGGACGTGGCCATCTGGCACAGCAAGACCCGTGTCGACAACCCGCTGCTGTGCGACGGCGATGGCCCGGTCTATCAGCTGCGCAAGTGGTACGAGCAGTTCTACACCAATATCGCCGACCTGCCCGGCAACCTCGCCGAACCCCGCTCCTTCGTCGTACTGGACATCACCGAAACCGCATAAGCGCGTTACCGGCTGGCTCGCCTCCTTCTTACAGAAGGAGACGAATCTGCCTTGCTGAAATAACCCTCCAGCCGGTAAGAATCCCCCTACAAAAATAAAAACTTGGTTCAGACATGGCACACACACTCACGCTCGATGAATTCAGCGGGATGCTCGGCGACCTCTACCAGGGGCCACTCGAAGACATTCCGTGGGCCACTTTCCTCAACCAGTTGAACCAGTACCTGCAAAGCAAATACGTGACCTTCATCCTGCGGCCGCCGAGCGAGCACGCGGAGGGCCTGATAGTGAACACCACGGGCAGCTCCTCGGAGGTGACCGCGTCCTACAACAAGCACTTCTTCGCCCTCGACCCCTTCGTCGACCTGCCCAATCGCCAGGTGGTCACCACGGGCGAGTTCCTTTCGCGCCAGGCGTGGGAGGAGTCGGAGTTCTTCAAGAGCTTCCTGGAGCCGGTGGGGGTGTTCCACATCCTCGGCGCCGACATCCGTACCTGCGACGGTGCCCAGTGCCGCATCCGCGTCAGCCGCGGGCGCGAGGACCCGGAGTTCAACGAGGGCGACAAGGCGCTGCTCGCGCACTTCGTCCCGCACCTGGAGCGCTCGATCAAGCTGCACATGCAGCTCAACCGCATCGAAACCGAGCGCAACCTCTATGCCGGCGCGGTGGACCAGCTGGCGGTGGGCACCATCATCCTCGACGAGGACGGCAAGGTGCTGCAGACCAACCGCGTGGCCGAACGCCTGCTGCGGGACAAGGACGGCCTCAAGCTGGTCAACGACGGGCTGCAGGTGGGCAGCCCGCGCGACACCCAGGAGTACCGCCGCCTGGTGAAGCAGGCGCTGCAGTCGCAGAAGCACAACATGCCATCGGTGGTGGAGGCGTTGCGGGTGCAGCGCCCGTCGGGCAAGGCGGACCTGGGCATCATCGTCCGCTCGGTGCCGCTCTCGGCCTGGAACGAGGGCAAGCAATGCCCCTCGGTGGTGATCTTCATCAGCGACCCGGAGCAGGAATCCAGCGCACCCCAGGAGATCGTCAAGGCCCTGTTCGACCTGACCCCGGCCGAGGCACAGCTGGCCATGCTGCTGGCCAACGGCCTGACCCTCGACGAAGCCTCGGAAGCCCTGGGCATCAGCCGCAACACCGCGCGGGCACACCTGCGTTCGACCTTTTCCAAGACCGGGGTGACCCGCCAGACCATGCTGGTGCGCTTGATCCTGAGGAGTGTGGCGACCTTGGGGTGAAGGGGCGGCGCGTGATGGGTTTCGCTTCGCTCTACGCCATCCTACGCAACCGTCGGCACGCTGGGGCTCGGCGCTAGTCCGTCCGGACGATGCCCTTGTGCCCCTGCGGGGTGAGGCTGTGGTCGATCCTTTATGGGAAACCTGCCATGCGTCGCCCACCCACCATCCTCAAGACCGAATTGCTGGCCCGCAGCGCGTGGTTCCAGATCGAGGCGTTGCACCTGGAATTCAGCAACGGCCAGCGGCGGGTCTATGAGCGCTTGCGCGGTTCCGGCTACCAGTCGGTGCTGGTGGTGGCCCTGCCCGCCCCACAGCACGTGCTGCTGGTGCGCGAGTACGCGGTGGGGGTGGAGGCGCGGGTGCTGGGGCTGCCCAAGGGCGGCGTGGAGCCGGGCGAGACCTGCCTGCAGGCGGCCAATCGCGAGCTGATGGAGGAGGTCGGCCTGCGTGCCGGGCGCCTGCGTGAGCTGGGCACCCTGAGCCTGGCGCCCGGGCACCTGTGCCACAGCTGCACCGTGGTGCTGGCCGAGGACCTGCAGCCCGCCACTGCCGAGGGCGATGAGCCGGAGCCCCTGGAGCAGGTGCGGGTGCCGCTGGCGGGCGTCGCCGGGCTGGTGGCCAGCGGCGAGCTGCACGAGGCGCGAGCGATCGCGGCACTGTTCATGGCCCTGGCGAGCCTCTAGTCCGTCCGGACGAGGCGATGTATCTCGGGGCGCCCTAGGGTGGGCAGCACAACAAAAGCGGCGTCCAACCTCACCGGGGAACGACCATGACAACAAGAACGAAGCTGTGCCTGACCCTGCTCGCCTGCGCCCTGGGCGCCGCCTACATCGGCCTGCTACAGAGCCCCCTGCTGACGCCCCTGGCCGGGGTCAACCCGTGCCAGGCGCAGATCCATTCCTGTTACCGCCCGACGCTGCGCTTCTAGCCCGCGACCGATTGCCGCGCTTTGCGCAGGGCACATTGGTGCCCCGCCAGAAACCACGCATCTTGCGGGCCAGACGGCCATCGCACGCCATCTGATACGGTTTTTACCCATTCACCTGAATCTGTTTCCAGTATCAGCCTCTCCCTATAGTCCGCCTCGCCGTCATAGCCCAAAAGGCCAGCATCATGAGCGAGATGATTCCCGTCAGGCAGGTAGAGGTCGTCCAACCGAGTCGCCCCGCCGCCGCCAGCAAGTCCCTTTACGCCTCCAGTGCCCCCATCCATACCCGCAGTTTCACCGGGCGGTTCCGCAACTTCCGCCTGCTCGGCGCGGGGCTGTTGTGCCTGTTGTTCTTCGGCACCCTCTGGTTCGACTGGGATGGCCGCCAGGCCGTGCTCTGGAGCCTGGAGGACAGCAAGTTCTACATCTTCGGCGCGACCTTCTGGCCGCAGGATTTCATCCTGCTCTCGGGGCTGCTGATCATCTGCGCCTTCGGGCTGTTCTTCATCACGGTGTTCGCCGGGCGCGTGTGGTGCGGCTACAGCTGCCCACAGAGCGTGTGGACCTGGATGTTCATGTGGGTCGAGCAGCGCACCCAGGGCGATCGCAACCAGCGCATCAAGCTGGCCGCCGCGCCCTGGGGCGTGGAGAAGGTGGCGCGCAACGTCGCCAAGCACGGCCTGTGGCTCGCCATCAGCCTGGCGACGGCGGTGACCTTCGTCGGTTACTTCACCCCGGTGCGCGAACTGGCCACCGAGCTGGTGACCTTCCAGGCCGGCGGCATCTCGCTGTTCTGGGTGCTGTTCTTCACCGCCGCCACCTACGTCAACGCCGGCTGGATGCGCGAGCAGGTGTGCATCCACATGTGCCCCTACGCGCGCTTCCAGAGCGTGATGTTCGACAAGGACACGCTGATCGTTTCCTACGACGCCGCCCGGGGCGAGTCCCGTGGGGCACGCAAGAAGGGCAGCGATCCGAAGGCCCAGGGCCTGGGTGATTGCATCGATTGCACGGTGTGCGTGCAGGTCTGCCCCACCGGCATCGACATCCGCGACGGCCTGCAGATCGCCTGCATCGGCTGCGCGGCCTGCGTGGACGCCTGTGATTCGGTGATGGACAAGATGGGCTACGCCCGAGGCCTGGTGGGCTACAGCTCGGAACGCGCCCTGGAGGGCGGCCACACCCATCTGCTGCGGCCACGCCTGATCGGCTACGCCACGGCCCTGGTGCTGATGATCGGTGCGTTCGGCTGGCTGCTGGCCTCGCGTTCGGAAATCTCCCTGGACGTGATCAAGGACCGCGGCATGTTCCGCGAGAATGCCGCCGGCGAGATCGAGAACATCTACAACCTGAAGCTGATCAACAAGACCCAGGTCGGCCATCGCTACCGCCTGGAGCTGGCCGAGGGCGAGGGCCTGCGCCTGCAGGCACCGGCGGAGGTGAGCATCGAGGCCGGCGAGATCCTCGAGCTGCCGGTCTCGGTGGCGCAGGAGGACGACACCCTGGGTGGCGGCTCCCGCGAGCTGGTGTTCCGCATCACCAGCCTGGAGGGCGATACGGCGACCGCCACCGCCGACAGCACCTTCGTCAGCCCGAGGCGCTGAGCATGGATGGCGCAGCTGGCGGCGTCCCGACGCAGCGCTTAGAGTGGGCGGCCCAGGCCGCCCACCCGCAGGACAAGATGAAGCGCTACGAGAAATTCGCCGACGAGATCGCCGAGCTGATCCGTACCGGCGTGCTCGCCCCGGGGGAGAAGGTGCCCTCGGTGCGGCATGCCAGCCGCACCTACGGCGTCAGCGCCTCCACCGTGTTCCAGGCCTACTACCTGCTGGAAAGCCGTGGCCTGATCATGGCCCGCGCACGCTCCGGCTACTTCGTCTGCCAGCACGTGCAGCGCCCGCTGCGCGAGCCCGAGGTGGCCAGCCGCGAGGCCGCCACCACCGAGGTGGACGTCAGCGAGCTGGTGTTCTCGGTGCTCAGCTCCATCAAGGACCCGGACACCGTGCCCTTCGGCTCGGCCTTCCCCAGCCCGGAGCTGTTCCCCCTGCAACGCCTGGCGCGTTCCATGTCCCACGCGGTGCGGGAGATGGACCCGCGCTCCACCGTCGCCGACATGACGCCCGGCAACCACGCCCTGCGCCGGCAGATCGCCCTGCGCTACATGGTCGGCGGCCTGCCGCTGCCCATCGAGGAGCTGGTGATCACCAACGGCGCGCTGGAGGCACTCAACCTCTGCCTGCAGGTGGTGACCCGCCCGGGCGACCTGGTGGCCATCGAGTCGCCGGCCTTCTACGCCAGCCTGCAGGTGCTGGAACGGCTCAAGCTGAAGGCGGTGGAGATCCCCGTGCACCCGCGCGAGGGCATCGACCTGGAAGTGCTGGAGCGCAGCCTCGAACAGTTGCCGATCAAGGCCTGCTGGTTCATGAGCAACTTCCACAACCCGCTGGGGGCGAGCCTGACCGAAGCGCGCAAGCGACGCCTGGCGGAACTGCTCAAGCAATACCAGGTGCCGATGATCGAGGACGACGTCTATGCCGAGCTGTACTTCGGCCAGCAGGCGCCCAAGCCGGTGAAGGCCTTCGACAGCGAGGGCCTGGTGATGCACTGCAGTTCGTTCTCCAAGAGCCTGGCACCGGGCTACCGGGTCGGCTGGGTGTCCGGGGGGCGCTATGCCGGGGAGATCGAGCGGCTGAAGCTGATGACCAGCATCTCCGCCTCGGTCCCGGCCCAGGCGGCCATCGCCGACTACCTGCAGCACGGCGGCTACGACCGCCACCTGCGGCGCCTGCGCTACGCCCTGGAAAGCCAGCAGAACGCGATGCTCGCCGCAGTCGCCCGCCATTTGCCGGAGCAGACCCGGGTGAGCCGTCCGGACGGGGGCTACTTCCTCTGGCTGGAATTCCCCGAGCAGGTGGACTCGCTGCGCCTGTTCCAGCTGGCGCTCGCCCAGGGCATCAGCATCGCGCCGGGGCCGATCTTCTCGGCGACCCGGAGTTTCAGCAATTGCGCACGCCTGAACTACGGCCACCCCTGGACGACACGCAGCGAACAGGCGATGGAAACGCTCGGACGCATCATCCGCAGCCTCTGAACATGCACCAGGGACGTGCACGGCGAGTGCAACGAAAGTTGAACTCGTCGTGCCTTCGGCTTTCTATTCGATAGAGCTTCTGGTGAGTTTCCCTATATACTTCGCCGCCCCTCCGAAGTTATCCGGCTTAGTTGCGCAAAGGCGCGATGCGCCTGGCTCTCGGTGGTGCATGAAAGCCGACCGGGATGGTCGCTGAAGAAAATGGAACGGCCGTCCGGCCCAAGTCCATGACAGGCGAAAGTTGCAGAAGGCCCCCGCGCCCTCCATCGCCGGAAACTCAAGACCCATTATTCAGACCAAGCGGATCAATACGTGACGAAAGACGAACTGCGCGCCGAACTCGAGCGCCAGGAAAAACGTTACAAGGATGTTTACGGCGGCGAAGTGACCACTTATGCCGCGCAGCCCGAACCCGAACGCAAACCCTGGCGCAAGCGCCCCACCTACCAGGACCAGGCCTTCGAGCGCGAAATCCAGAAAATCGAGAAAGAACTCGGCCAGGACAGCTGAAACGATTTCGAACAATGCCCTGCATGGCCCTGATTTACTGGGCTGCGCTGCCGTGACGCAGTGGTAACCGATACCGATCAGCGGTCGGACGCTGGGCGCGGGCCGGTTTTCTGGCATAATTCGCGCCCCCTAACCAGCCTGTCACTAAACCTTCATGTTCGATCTCTTCAGCGGGCTTGATGCCTGGCTGGTGCTGAGCCTGTTGCTCGCCCTGGCATTCGTCCTGACCTTCGAGTTCATCAACGGTTTCCATGACACCGCCAACGCGGTGGCCACGGTCATCTACACCAAGGCCATGTCGCCCTACCGCGCGGTGGTCCTCTCCGGCATCTTCAACTTCCTCGGCGTGCTGCTGGGCGGCGTCGGCGTCGCCTACGCCATCGTCCACCTGCTGCCGGTGGAGCTGCTGATCAACGTCAACACCGGCCACGGCCTGGCCATGGTGTTCTCGCTGCTGGCAGCGGCCATCACCTGGAACCTCGGCACCTGGTACTTCGGTATCCCGGCCTCCAGTTCGCACACCCTGATCGGTTCGATCCTCGGCGTCGGCCTGGCCAACGCGCTGATCAGCGACCTGCCGCTGGGCGAAGGCGTGAACTGGGGCAAGGCCATCGATATCGGCCTGTCGCTGATCTTCTCGCCGGCCGCCGGCTTCATGGTCGCGGCATTGCTGCTGCTGTCGCTGAAGTGGCTGTACCCGGCGTCGAAGATGCACAAGACCCCGGAGACCCGCAAGGAAGTCGACGACAAGAAGCACCCGCCCTTCTGGAACCGCCTGGTCCTGGTGCTTTCGGCCATGGCCGTGAGCTTCGTGCACGGCTCCAACGATGGCCAGAAAGGTATCGGCCTGATCATGCTGGTGCTGATCGGCATCGTGCCGGCCAAGTTCGTGCTCGACCTGAACAGCACCACCTATCAGATCGAACGCACCCGTGACGCGGCCACCCACCTGAGCCAGTTCTACCAGCGCCACAACGACACCCTCGGTGAGATGCTGGCCCTGGGCAAGGCCACCCCCAGCGAGATGCCGCAGGCGTTCCGTTGCGATCCCAAGCAGACCGAAGCGACCATCGATGGCCTGCTGACCAACCTCAAGGGCGTCGCCAGCTACGCCGACATGAGCGAGGAAACCCGCGTCGAGACCCGCCGCTACCTGCTCTGCCTGGACGACACCGCGAAGAAGGTGGGCAAGCTTTCCGACCTGCCGGCCCGCGAGAAGGCGGACCTGGAGAAGCTGCGCAAGGACCTGACCGCCACCACCGAATACGCGCCCTTCTGGGTGATCATCGCGGTGGCCCTGGCCCTCGGCATCGGCACCATGGTCGGCTGGAAGCGCGTGGTACTCACCGTCGGCGAGAAGATCGGCAAGCAGGGCATGAGCTATGCCCAGGGCATGAGCGCGCAGATCACCGCCGCCGCCGCCATCGGCCTGGCCAACATCTACAGCCTGCCGGTTTCCACCACCCACGTGCTGTCCTCCGGCGTGGCCGGCACCATGGTCGCCAACAAGAGCGGCCTGCAGGGCGGCACCGTGCGCAACATCCTGCTGGCCTGGGTGCTGACCCTGCCCACCTCCATGGCCCTGGCCGCTGGGCTGTTCTGGATCTCGACCAAGCTTTTCGTCTGATCCCCCCGCTATAAGAAAGGGCGCCTACGGGCGCCCTTTTCGTTGCGGTGTCCCCCGGGTTGGCGGGCACTAGCGGCGTTTGCCCCCCAGCAGCGATCCCATCAGGCCGCGCACCAGTTGGCGGCCCAGCTGGTTGGCCGCCTGGCGCACGGCGGTCTTCATCGCCTGGCTGGCGAGACTGCCCAGGAGTTCGCCAGCGGCACCGGCGAACCCCGGGTCCGGATCGGCGGGCCCGGCCTTGCCCTTGGCCTCGGGAGCGACCGGTGCCTCGGCGGCGCGGGCGCTGAGGATCTCGTAGGCGGACTCACGGTCGATCGGCTTGTCGTAGCGCCCGGCCTGGGGCGAGCTGCGCACCCGCTCGGCGCGCTCGGTCTCGCTGAGCGGCCCGATGCGCGACTGCGGTGGCGCGATGGCGACGCGCTGCACCATGGCCGGCGTGCCCTTTTCCTCCAGCGTGCTCACCAGCGCTTCGCCGATGCCCAGCTCGGTGAGCACGCTGAGGCTGTCGAAGGCCGGGTTGGGACGAAAGCCGTCGGCGACCGCGCGCAGGGATTTCTGCTCCTTGGCGGTGAAGGCGCGCAAGCCGTGCTGGATGCGCAGGCCGAGCTGGGCCAGCACCTCGTCGGGCAGGTCGCCAGGGGACTGGGTGACGAAATAGACGCCAACGCCCTTGGAGCGGATCAGCCTCACCACCTGCTCCAGGCGTTCCTGCAGGGCCCGGGGCGTGTCGTTGAACAGCAGGTGCGCCTCGTCGAAGAACAGTGCCAGCACCGGTTGCTCGGCGTCGCCGCGCTCGGGCAGCTGCTCGAACAGTTCGGCCAGCAGCCAGAGCAGGAAGGTGGCGTAGACCTTCGGCGCCTCGTGCACCAGGCGGCTGGCATCGAGCAGGTGGATGCGGCCACGACCGTCGCGGTCGGGGTGGAGGATGTCTTCCAGTTGCAGCGCCGGCTCGCCGAACAGGGCATCGGCGCCCTGCTGCTCCAGGGTCGCCAGGCGCCGCAGCAGTGCCTGGGCGGAGGCACCGGCGAACAGGGCGCGGTCCTCGCCGAGCAGTTCGGGGTGTTCGCGCAGGTGGTTGAGCAGCGCCTTCAGGTCCTTGAGGTCGAGCAGCAGCAGGCCCTCGCGGTCGGCCACCTGGAAGGCGGCGTAGAGCGCGGCCTGCTGGCTGTCGGTGAGTTCCAGCAGGTTGCCCAGCAGCAGCGGGCCCATTTCGCTGAGGGTGGTGCGCAGCGGGTGGCCGCTCTTGCCGGCAACGTCCCAGAGCGTCACCGGGTAGGCCTTGCTCTGGTGTTCGAGCCAGGGCATCGAGGCGATGCGTTCGGCGATCTTGCCCTGGGGCTCGCCAGCGGCACCGAGGCCGCACAAGTCGCCCTTGATGTCGGCCGCGAAGACCGCCACGCCCGCATCGCTGAAGGCTTCGGCGAGGCGTTGCAGGGTCACTGTCTTGCCGGTTCCGGTGGCGCCCGCGACCAGGCCGTGGCGGTTGGCCAGGCGCAACGCCTGGGTGATCGGCTGACCGGAGGGGTCAGCGCCAAGAATTATCGATCTGGATGCAGGCATCTCGCCATCCTCAAGCTTTACTGGTTCTTTACCGACACAGTGTTCAACGCCGGATCCGTTCATAAAAAACCGGTGGCCCGCCAAGACTGGTACCTGCCTCAATCGGACGCAAGAAGACATGACCAAGAACCTGAAGTTCAGCCACAAGATCCTGCTGGCAGCCTCTCTGGTAGTGATAGCGGCGTTCTCGCTCTTCACGCTCTACAACGACTACTTGCAACGGAATGCGATCCGCGAGGATCTTGAAAGCTACCTCAGGGAAATGGGGGACGTGACCGCCAGCAACATCCAGAACTGGCTTTCGGGCCGCATCCTGCTGGTGGAGAACGTCGCGCAGAACATCGCCCGGCATGCCGAGGCCGAGTCCGTGACCTCGCTGCTGGAGCAGAAGGTGCTGGCCTCGACCTTCGCCTTCACCTACCTGGGCAGCTCGGACGGCTCCTTCACCATGCGCCCGGACAGCGCCATGCCGGAAGGCTACGACCCACGTACCCGCCCCTGGTACAAGGACGCGATGGCCGCCGGCGGAACCACGCTGACCGAGCCCTATATCGATGCCGCCACCAGCGCGCTGATCATGACCATCGCCACCCCCGCCGGGGACAAGGGCGTGGTCGGCGGCGACCTGAGCCTGGATACGCTGCAGCAGATCGTCAATTCGCTGGATTTCCAGGGCATGGGCTACGCCTTCCTGGTCAGCGAGGACGGCACCATCCTGGTCCACCCCAACAAGGACCTGGTGATGAAGAAGCTGGCGGATCTCTACCCGCAGAACACCCCGCGCATCAGCACCGATTTCTCCGAGGCCGAGCTGGACGGCGAGGCACGCATCCTCACCTTCGCCCCGATCAAGGGCCTGCCGACGGTGAAGTGGTACATCGGCCTGTCCATCGACAAGGCCGAGGCGTTCTCGATGCTGCGTGAGTTCCGCACCTCGGCGATCATCGTCACGGTCGTGGCCGTCGTGATCATCATCGCCCTGCTGGGCATGCTGATCCGCGTGCTGATGCAGCCGCTGCTGCTGATGGGCCGCGCCATGCAGGACATCGCCCAGGGCGAAGGCGACCTGACCCGCCGCCTGGAGGTGCATTCCCAGGACGAGTTCGGCGAGCTGGCCCAGTCCTTCAACCGGTTCGTCGAGCGCATCCACGCCTCCATCCGCGAGGTTTCCGCCACCACGCGCCAGGTCAACGAAGTGGCCAAGCTGGTGCTGTCGGCCTCCAACTCGTCGATGAGCAACTCCGACGAGCAGGCCCAGCGCACCAACAGCGTCGCTGCGGCGATCAACGAGCTGGGCGCCGCCGCCCAGGAGATCGCCCGCAACGCCGCCGATGCCTCGCACCAGGCGTCCGATGCGCGCAACCAGTCCGAGGACGGCCGCCAGGTGGTGGAGAAGACCATCGTGGCGATGAGCGACCTGTCCGGGAAGATCCGCGCCTCGTGCGGCAACATCGAGACGCTGAACAGCAAGACGGTGAACATCGGGCAGATCCTCGAGGTCATCAAGGGCATCTCCGAGCAGACCAACCTGCTGGCGCTCAACGCCGCCATCGAAGCCGCCCGTGCCGGTGAAGCCGGCCGGGGCTTCGCGGTGGTGGCGGACGAGGTGCGCAACCTCGCCCACCGCACCCAGGAGTCGGCGCAGGAAATCCAGAAGATGATCGAGGAGCTGCAGGTGGGCGCGCGCGAGGCGGTCAACACCATGACCGAGAGCCAGCGCTACAGCGAGGAGAGCGTGACCATCGCCAACCTCGCCGGCGAGCGCCTCTCCAGCGTGACCCAGCGCATCGGCGAGATCGACGGGATGAACCAGTCCGTGGCCACCGCGACCGAGGAACAGACCTCGGTGGTGGAGTCGCTGAACATGGACATCAACGAGATCAACATGCTCAACCAGGAAGGCGTGGAGAACCTCCAGGCCACCCTGCGCGCCTGCGCCGACCTGGAGCAGCAGGCTGCCCGGTTGAAGCACCTGGTGGACAGTTTCCGCATCTGAACCGCGCGGGCATGAAAAAGGCGCCTCAAGGCGCCTTTTTCGTTTCGTCGGCTTCGTCCTGGATCTGCTTCCAGAGGGCCTCGGCATCCGGGAAGTCGGTGCCGTCCTCCTCGTCCAGCGCCTCGGGGTCATAGCGCCGCACGCATCCCTCGCCGAGGGTGGGCGGGGCTTTCGATGTCGCGCGGTCGAGAGGGTCGGACATGCTCAAGCTCCTAGGTCGGGCGGCCGGCATCGTGCTGGGCGAAGGCCTTGATCGCGCGCAAGGCGTCACGACGGCTGAGCACGCCCACCAGCACACCGCCTTCCACGACCGGCAAGGCCTCATGCTGCTCGCGCAGCAAGCGCTGGCAGACATCGACCACGTCCTCGTCCGGGGAAACGCTCCCCGGCTGCGCCTGCATGCACGCGCCCACCACGCCCCCTACGGCATCGTAGTAGGCACCGGAAAGGATGCCGCGCAGGCAGTCGGACTCGGACAGCATGCCTAGCAGGTGGCCCTGGCCGTCGACCACCGGGGCACTGCTCAGGCGGTGCTCCAGCAAGCGCTCGATGGCCAGGAACAGGTCGGTGTCCGGCCGGAAGCTCACCTGGTGATGGGTCATGTAGTCACGAACCTGGACGGACTTGAGCATGGGATCGTTCCTTGTTCCTGTTACGCGATCAGTCGAAGACGACGGTCTTGTTGTCGTGCACCAGCACGCGGTCTTCCAGGTGGTAGCGCAGGCCGCGGGCCAGGACCAGCTTCTCCACGTCCTTGCCGAGGCGCACCAGGTCCTCGATGTTGTCGCGGTGGCTGATGCGCACCACGTCCTGTTCGATGATCGGGCCGGCGTCCAGCTCCTCGGTGACGTAGTGGCAGGTCGCACCGATCAGCTTCACGCCACGCAGGGATGCCTGGTGGTAAGGCTTGGCACCGATGAACGAGGGCAGGAAGCTGTGATGGATGTTGATCACCTGGTGACGGTACTTCTGGCACAGGTCCGGCGGGATGATCTGCATGTAGCGCGCCAGCACCACGTTGTCGGCCTTGTGCTCGTCGATCAGGCGCGAGACCTGCTCGAAGGCCGGCTGCTTGTTCTTCGGGTCCACCGGCACGTGGAAGTACGGGATGCCGTGCCATTCGACCATGCTGCGCAGGTCGTCGTGGTTGGCGATCACGCAGGGGATCTCGCAATCCAGCTCGCCGCTGTGCCAGCGGTGCAGCAGGTCGGCCAGGCAGTGGGACTCGCGACTGGCCATCAGCACGACGCGCTTCTTGACGGCGGAGTCGGTGATGCGCCACTCCATGGAGAACTCACGGGCGATGGGCGCGAAGGCCTGGCGGAAACCCTCCAGGTCGAAGGGCAGCGAATCGGCGCGAATCTCGTGGCGCATGAAGAACCATCCACTCTGTGTGTCGGAGTGATGGCTCGCCTCGGTAATCCAGCCGTTATAAGTAGCCAGGAAATTACTGACCTTGGCTACGATGCCAACGCCGTCCGGACAGGCGATCACCAGACGAAATGTGCGCATGGGGGAAACTCCAGATACTTCGCAAAGGCGGCCATTCTATCCACACACCGTGAAAACTTCAGCTGCCCCGTGAACTTCCCGTCACCGCATGCTCCCCATCGTCCCAACTCGGAGGGCGGCCCCGATGCACGCAAGTTCCAACCTCCGGATCGATCGATTCGGACAGTGCGCATTAATTCAAACAACGGCCTGTCGGGAAAATAATCCCGACAAAACTTTTCCCGCTGTTTACTTGTATTAGCGCGCTGACTATTATCCCTGACATTCAAGTCACCGCCGCCAACACCATTTTCACCAAGGGACTCAGACATGTCGCTGATCAACGAATACCGCGCCACCGAAGAAGCCATCAAAGAACTGCAAGAGCGCCTGAAGAACCTGTCGCAAGACGACAAGCTGAAGAAAGAGCTGGAGTTCGAAGGCAAACTGCGCACCCTGATGGGCGAATACCAGAAGTCCCTGCGCGATATCATCGCCCTGCTCGATCCGGACTCCAAAACTTCCAAGGCCCCGCGTGTTGCCGCCAAGACCACTGGCAGCAAACGCGCCCGCAAGGTCAAGCAATACAAGAACCCGCACACCGGCGAAGTTATCGAAACCAAAGGCGGCAACCACAAGACACTGAAAGAGTGGAAAGCCAAGTGGGGCGCCGACACCGTTGAAAGCTGGGCCACCCTGCTGGGCTAATTGCCAACGGAACGAAAAACGCCAGCGAAAGCTGGCGTTTTTTATTGTCCGGAATAACCCCTTGTTGCAAAGGGGCATCCCTTCATAGCCGGTAGCGCTGGCGCAATACGGCGGCGTGTTCCGCCCAGGCCTGGAGTATCGCCGACTGGGCGGGCGTGGCGCCCGCGCTCAGCTCCTGCACGGCCTGATCGAACGCCGCCAGGGTAGTGGGCGCGCCCAGGGCCGGATCAACCAGCCGGTTTCTGCAGAATGCCGTCCATTGTTCCTGTTCCGCAGGTGACAAAGTGTCCGGGAAGTTTCGAGCGCGGTAACGGAAGAGCAACTCCGGTAAACGCACATCATCGAATGGCCAGGGTTCACGCGCCAGGCGAAGCGGTTCGGCATTTCGCACTTGCTCGCAGAGTCGCCTGTCGCGATCACCAATAAAACCGTCATAGAGTTGCTGCTCCGGATCTTCGGTTCCGGGAAAGGCGTCCTCCGCGTAAATGACCGGTAACTTGTCCTGCCACTGCGTGCGCAACTCGGCAAGTTGTCGCGCCGTTTCCTGAATCCCCGCCAAGTCCACTTGCAGGCGCTGCTGGTCCGCCGCCCGCAGGACACTAAGCGGGGCCACTACCGGGCAACGATTGATATGCACGAGTTTCAACGGCACCGGCACTTCGCCCTCCGCCAATTCATCGCGCCTTGTATAGAGGCGACGTCGCAGAGTTTCCGCATCGAGGTTCAGCAGCGGCGATACATCCGATAACAGGTCGCAGACTATCAATGCATTGCGGTTCTTCGGATGCCAGGCGAGCGGCATTACCACGGAGAAGTAATGCCGTGCCGCCGAAAAACGACCGGATATATGCACCAGCGGCTGCAGCAGGCGGATCTGCTCCTGCACCTTGTGCTTGCTGCGCAACTGGAAGAGGAAGTCGTACAACCTCGGCTGCCGGTCCCGCACCAGGCGCGCCAGGGCGATGGTGGCGCGCACATCGGAAAGGGCGTCGTGGGCCTGGCCATGGTCGATGCCGTTGGCGGCGGTCAGGCGTTCGAGGCGCAGCGACACACGCCCCTCCTCGGTCGGCCACTCGATGCCTTCCGGGCGCAGGGCGTAGGCGGTACGCAAGGTGTCGATGAGGTCCCAGCGGCTGTTGCCGCCCTGCCACTCCCGCGCATAGGGGTCGTGGAAGTTGCGGTAGAAGCTGTAGCGGGTCATCTCGTCGTCGAAACGCAGGGTGTTGTAGCCCGCGCCGCAGGTGCCCGGTCGCGACAACTCGGCGTGCACGCGGGTGATGAACTCGCCTTCGTCCAGCCCCTTTTCGCGCAGGGTCTGCGGAAGGATCCCGGTGACCAGACAGGCGCCCGGGTGGGGAAGAATGTCGTCGCTGAGCCGGCAATAGAGATTCAGCGGCTGCTCGATCTCGTTGAGCGCCTCGTCCGTGCGGATGCCCGCCACCTGGATGGGGCGGTCGCAACGCGGATTGATGCCGGTGGTTTCGTAGTCGTACCAGAAGATGCTGGAAGTCACGCTGCCTCCTATGGCCAAGGGGCCGGAGTCTATCACCCGGACGGCCGGGGCCGGCGCCCGCCAATTCGCCAAACAGTGACGCAGCCGATTGAATTCGTCCTGCCGAAACCAGAAAATATCGCGCTCGCGCCATGCCCGCCCCGGGCCTGAGCCTCCTGCACCGACTCACAAGGAAGCGACCATGCAAGGCACCCCCGAAAACCCCTATTCCGCGCCCCAGAGCGCCCTGGTCGAAACAGTCGACAGCGGCGAACTGAGCATCGAGGCCGCCCTGGCCCGTGGCTACGACTTCAATATCGGCGATGTGATCAGCGAGTCCTGGCAGCGGGTCAAGGGCTCCAAGGGCATGATCGTCTGCGGCATGATCGTCTACGGTGTCGCCAGCCAGGTCCTGGCCACACTGCTCGGCCTGGTCCTGGGCTTCATCGGCGGCATGGCCGGTGAACTCGCCGCCACGGTGCTTTCCTTCATCGGCGGCGTCATCGGCTCCGGCCTCTGCGCCACGGTTCTCGGCGGCATCTACCTGCTGGGCATCCGCCAGGCGGCCGGCCAGCCGCTGAACTTCAACGAGCTGTTCAGCAACTTCAACCTGTTCGTACCGCTGTTCATCCTCAATATCCTGATGGCGGTGCTGATCTACATCGGCTTCCTGCTGCTGCTCATCCCCGGCTTCTACCTGGCCATCGCCTATATGCTCGCCCTGCCCCTGGCGATGGAGCGCAAGCTGTCGCCCTGGGAAGCCCTGGAAGCCTCGCGCAAGGCCATCACCCAGCGCTGGTTCAAGGTCTTCGGCCTGATGCTGGTGCTGTCGCTGATCATGTTGCTCAGCATGATCCCGCTGGGCATCGGCCTGATCTGGACCTTCCCGATGTTCATCATCGCGGTCGGCATCCTCTACCGCACCATCTTCGGCGTGCGGCCCCCGCCGCAGTGATCCGCTTAGTGCCGACCCGCCACCGGCGGGTCGGTTGCCTCGCCAAGTGATGCTCCGCTAGCATCGTGCTTTCCCCAACGCAGTCGACCCATGACATCGACGTCCCGCACCACCAGCCCATATGGAAATGAGCAGGGTCAGTCCGCCCCCCTGGACACCCGCTACCAGGTGGAAACGCCCGAGGGCATCGACCTCGTGCTGCGCCCCGCCAGCCTCCTGCCCCGCGCCCTCGCCTACACGGTGGACCTGCTGATCCGCGGCATCCTGCTGCTGGTGCTGTATTCGGTGTTCCTGCTGCTCGGGCAGTTCGGCATGGGCCTGGGGCTGATCGTCACCTTCCTCGTCACCTGGTGGTACATGGTGCTGTTCGAGGTGCTCAACCAGGGCCGTTCGCCGGGCAAGCACCTGATGGGGCTGCGCGTGGTCCACGACGACGGCACGCCGGTGGGCTGGTCCTCCTCCTTGGTGCGCAACCTGCTGCGCTTCGTCGACATCCTGCCGTTCGGCTATGCCCTGGGCATCCTCAGCACACTGATGCACCCCGCCTTCAAGCGCCTCGGCGACCTCGCCGCCGGCACCCTGGTGGTGTACCGCGAGGACAAGCCCTCGCGCCCGCAACTGCCGGACGCCGAGCCACAACGCGCGCCCTTCATCCTGAGCCTCGCCGAGCAGCGCGCCATCCTCGGCTACGCCGAACGCCAGGCCGGCCTCTCCAGCGGTCGCCGCGCCGAGCTCGCGGGCATCCTCGCCGAGCCGCTGGAGGTCCCGGCCGAACAGGCCGAGGCCCGCCTCAACGGCATCGCCAGGAGCCTACTGGGAAGTCCATGAAACAGAGCCTGTTCGAACGTCGCCACCAGGCCGACTGGGAACGCTTCGGCGCCCAGCTCGAGGCCCTGGAGCGCGGCAAGGCCGACGCCAAGTCCTGCGAGGGCTTCGCCGCCGATTACCGCCACCTCTGCCAGCAACTGGCGCTGGCCCAAGAGCGTGGCTACAGCAGCCACCTGATCGACCAGCTGCAGCAACTGGCCATGCGCGGCCACCAGCAGTTCTACCGCCACCGCAGCCACCTCGGCGCGCAGATCCTCGGCTTCGTCCTCGGCGGTTTCCCGCGCCTGGTCCGCGAGCAGTGGCGCAGCATCCTCATCGCCAGCCTGCTGTTCTACGTCAGCCTGGCGGTGATGGGCGTGCTGGTGCACCAATTCCCAGACCTCGTCTACAGCGTGGTGCCGCCGGACCAGGTGGCCGAGATGGAATCCATGTACGAGCCCGACGCCCATCGCATCGGCGCCAGCGAACGCGACTCCGGCGACGACTGGATGATGTTCGGCCACTACATCATGAACAACATCGGCATCGCCTTTCAGACCTATGCCAGCGGCCTGCTCTTCGGACTCGGCAGCCTGTTCTTCCTGTTCTTCAACGGCCTGATGATCGGCGCCGTCGCCGGGCACCTGACCCAGGTCGGCTATGGAGAGACCTTCTGGTCCTTCGTCATCGGCCATGGCGCCTTCGAGCTCACCGCCATCACCTTCGCCGGTGCCGCCGGGCTGCAGCTGGGCTGGTCGCTGCTCGCCCCCGGGCGGATGACCCGCGCCGAATCCCTGCGCCTGGCCGCCACCCACAGCGTCAAGCTGATCGCCGGCGCCATGCTCATGCTGCTGATCGCCGCCTTCATCGAGGCCTACTGGTCGTCCATGACCTTCACCACGCCCAAGGTGAAGTACATCGTGGGCGCGGGCCTGTGGCTGCTGGTGGGCAGCTATTTCTGCTTCGCCGGTCGGAGTCGCCATGCGCCTGACTGATGCCAGCGTCGCCATCCGCCCGCGCAGTGCCTGGGAAGCCATGGACCTCGGCGTGCTGCTCGCCCGGCGCCACATGGGCCTGCTCATGGCCAGCTGGGCGCTGATCACCCTGCCGGTGTTCCTCCTGCTCAGCCTGCTGCTGTGGAACTACTCCGGCTGGGCGATGTTCGTCTTCTGGCTGCTCAAGCCCGCCTTCGAGCGGCTGCCGCTGTACATCCTCTCCCGCGCGCTGTTCGGCGACACGCCGACGCTCAAGGAGGCGCTCAAGGCCTACCCGCGCCTGCTCAAGCCACAGCTGATCGCCAGCCTCACCTGGCGCCGCTTCAGCCCCACGCGCAGCTTCGACATGCCGGTGATGCAACTCGAAGGCCTCTCCGGCGCGGCCCGCAGCCAGCGCCTGGTGGTCCTCGGCCAGCGCGATGCCGGCGGCGCCACCTGGCTCACCGTCATCGGCATGCACCTGGAAACCGCCCTGTGGATGGGCCTGATCACCCTCCTCTACCTGATGCTGCCGCAGCAGGTGGTGGCCGACTGGGACTGGCAGAAACTGCTGCAGCAGGCCGAAGGCGACTGGGTGTGGATGGAGCACCTGTCCAACAGCCTGTACTTCTTCGTGCTGATGATCTGGGAACCGGTCTACGTCGCCTGCGGCTTCACCCTCTACCTGAACCGCCGCACCGCACTCGAAGCCTGGGACATCGAACTGGTGTTCCGCCGCCTGCGCCAGCGCCTGACCGGCCTCGCCTACGCCCTGGTGCTGGGCATGGGCGTGGTCCTGGCGACCGCCCTGCCCGCCCAGCCGGTGCTGGCCGCCGAAGGCGCCGGCAGCTGCCCGCTCCCGGTCGAAGACCCCAACGGCCCCGACGCCCCGCGCCTCACTCACCAGGAACTGAGCAGCCAGGCCGCCAGCGAGAGCATCGCCAAGCTGCTCGACGAGCCCCCCTTCGAGAACCGCGAGACGGTGACCCGCTGGCGCTTCCCCGACACCGACGCCAAGGACAAGAAGAAGGAAGAGCTTTCCAAGGAGGACGCGGAAAGCCTCACCAACTTCATCAAGGGCCTGTTCAAGCTGGCCGACCTCTGGAACAGCACCTCCTGGCTGGCGCTCATCATCAAGGTCGTGCTCTGGGGGCTGCTGATCAGCCTCCTCGCCCTGATCATCTGGCGCTACCGCGAGTGGCTCTCCACCTTCGTCGGCAGCATCGGCCTGCCCCAACGCAGGCGTCGCGAGGCGCCGTTGCAGCTGTTCGGCCTGGAAGTCGCCCCCGAGAGCCTGCCAGACGACGTCGCCAGCGAAGCCGAGCGGCTCTGGGCCGAGCACCCGCGCGAGGCCCTCGGCCTGCTCTACCGCGCGCTGCTCAGCCACCTGCTCCACGATTTCCGCCTGCCGCTCAAGGGCTCCCACACCGAAGGCGAAATGCTGCGCATGGTGCAGAACCTGCAGCGTGAAGAGCTGTCCCGCTTCGCCCAGGTCCTCACCCGTCACTGGCAGAACCTCGCCTATGGCCACCAGTTGCCGCCGGAGAGCCTCAAGCGCGGCCTCTGCGAGGGCTGGCGCCGCCTGATCGCCAAGGGAGCCAGCGCATGACCCGTCGCGGCGGCTTCATCTTCGGTGCCCTGATCGTCCTGTTGCTCGGCCTGTTCCTCATCTGGCTGCTGAACAAGATCGAGCCGTACCAGGAAACCCTTACCCACGGCCCCTCGCCCGAGGCGCGTTTCAACGACTACCTCGCCGCCGAGAGCTTCCTGCGCAAGCAGGGGCTCAGGGTCAGCCGCGCCGATGGCCTGGAGGTCCTCGCCGACCTGCCCGCCCCCGGCCATACCCTGCTGCTGCTCGCCGACCGCAGCCGCATGACCCCGCGGCAGGCCGATCGCGTGCTGGACTGGGCGGCCCACGGCGGCCACGTGCTGTTCGTCGCCGAAGCCCTGTACGACGAGGACGAAGGCGAGAGCGGCGACCTGCTGCTGGATCGCCTCGGCATCCAGCAGTTCGAGACCGAAGACCTCGACGAGGAAGACAGCGAGGACGCCCAGCAGAGCGAGGCGACCGAGGGCGAGGAAGACGCCGCCACCGAGGAGGACGCCCAGACCGACGCGGCCGAGGATGACCCGCAACAGGCCCAGGCCGAGGAAGAAGCCCCGGCCGAGGCCGACGCCGAGCCGGAGGAAGAAGACCGCTACCCCGAGCTGACCAAGCTCTACCTGGAGAACGAGGACGCGCCGGCGTACATCGACTTCGACACCGGCTTCCACCTCTACGACAGCGAAGACCGCGCCCATGCCTGGGCCAACAGCGCCAACGCCACCCACATGCTGCAGATGAATCATGGCGACGGCCTGATCACCGTGCTCACCGACAGCTGGATCTGGCAGAACCGCAACATCGTCAGCCACGACAACGCCTGGCTGCTCTGGTACCTGACCCAGGACACCGAGGTGACGCTGCTCTACAGGGCCGAACGCGACGACCTCCCGGCACTGCTCTGGCGCAACTTCCCCGAGGCCCTGGTGGCCCTGGCCCTGCTCATCGCCCTGGTGCTCTGGCACGTCGGTCGCCGCCAGGGGCCGCAACTGGCGCCTGCCAGCCGTTCGCGTCGCCAGCTGGAGGAACACCTGCGCGCCAGCGCCGACTTCCTCCTGCGCCGCAGTGGCAAGCACGTGCTGTTGCAGGGCCTGCAGCGCGACATCCTGCGCCGTGCGCGGCGCCGTCACCCCGGTTTCGAACGACTCGGCGTGGCCGAGCAGTGGCAGGTGCTCAGCCGCCTGACCCGCATGCCCACCGCCGCCATCAGCCAGGCCATGCGGCCGCTGCCCAAGCAGCGCCTCAGCGCCTCCGAATTCACCCGCCAGGTCGCCCACCTGCAAAGCCTCAGGAATGCCCTATGAGCGAACAGACGCCCGATCAGCCGATCAACGATGAAGCCGAAGGCCTGAACCTGGACCTTTCCGACGTCACCCCCGAAGCCC
>NZ_QKRU01000057.1:0-46626 GCF_003234055.1 Pseudomonas sp. 57B-090624 | reverse complement strand
GGGCGGGGGTGGGTGGAGTCAGACATATCCATTACCTCTGCTAGGTCAGACAGCTTTCTCAGGGCTGTTGGCGTCGGGAGTTAAGAAACCCCACCTAGAGGGCCGGACGTATTCCCCTTTCGGGTCTTGTATTAGTCCACTCCCGACATAACAGAGGTTTTTGCGTGCGCGAGTATGCCGCGAGCACAAAAAAGCCGCTGAACTTTCGGGAGCGGTCTAGCCGCTAGGTGATTGAGCGTTTCTTAGGCGCCGGGTACGGAGGCTATGGGCGCACCCGGAAAGTGGCAATGCAGTTACCGCGTGGGAAATGGCTGATCGGCGAGCGGAAACGTGAAGGCAGCGTAGGGTGGATGACGCTCTTTTCATCCACCAGATGAGGCCCGAACCCGCCTCATTCTCCCCAGCGAATAGCGTCGTCCACCAAGCCATCACCGGCCCAATCCAGCGGGTAAATGCCATCCCGCACCGCCCGGTGAAAACTCGAATACGGCCAATCGCACACCCGCCGCACATGCCCGTGTTTCACCGGGTTGATGTGGATGTATTCGAAGTGCCGTTGGTAATCGAGGTCGTCGCGGATCAGGTGTTCCCAATAGCGGCGTTGCCAGATGCCGCGTTCGCCCCGGGTGCGTTGAGCCTCGGTGCGGGATTCGGTGTTGGCCAGGCGTTTGGAGAAGGCGAATTTGATCGAGCGCCAGCGCATGGCGAAGTCGTCGTCGCCCGGTGGCAGGGTCCAGAGGCAGTGCATGTGTTCGGGGAGCACGACCCAGGCATCGATATGGAAGGGGCGGCGGTGTTTGACCGCCTGTACCACGGTGCGCAGCAGGTGGATTTCGCGGACCAGCAGGTCGCTGTGCCGGTTACGCAGGTTGACGGTGAAGAAGTAGGTGCCCCCGCGCATCCGGGCGCGACGGTAGTTGGACATGACCCCTCCTTGAGCCATTGGTGTTGCGGGTGGAAGAGCTGGTGGATGAGAAGAGCGTCATCCACCCTACGCGTTGAAATTGACTCTCAATATGGCTGTCAGAATATATATTTCTTCTACTATGGAACGTTCGTGAGTCGCTCTGAGCTTGAGTTTAGGATGGTTATTTTTGTGTTATTTATTTTGATGTGAGCTTTCTGGAATTGATGGGACTTGATCAATTGCTTTATTAATATGCCTGCTCTTTTTGGGTTTGTATTTTTGGGGCTGTAGAAAAAGGCTTCTAGGGGTAAGAGAAGTACCAATAGCAGGTAGCGTAGTATTGCGAAGAGAAATATGATGAATGCCGATATGGTGATGGTTGTTAGTAGTAATTCTAGAAAATCTTTCCCCTCAAAAAAAATAAAAATATCGTCAATTCTTGCTCCTCCTGCTATTGAGAGAGCTATTGTGCCTGCACAAAGAGCTATCAGCATTGCTAATGTCCTGTTTTTAGAGTCGCTTGAGAATATTAGTTCTGCTAGGTTTTTTTTGTTTATGTCAAGGCTTGGTCTGTATTTTTCTTGAAGCGTAATTATTTTATCAATTTCTTCTGCTATTTTTAGGTATGCGGTTCTGGGAGCGTTAAAGGTATATCCCAGCCACATTTCTTTAAGCTTGTCTATGTCATTTTCTTTTGTTCGAAATGCTTTTTGGCATCGTTTTATTACAGCTCGGTCTCTAAGTGTCTGTAGTCTGAGCCAGCAAATAATAGCAGCGACCTCGAAAATTATGCTTACCAAAAGTCTGTTACTTTGTTTGGTTTCTGCAAATGGCGCGGAATTCTTTACTGCATACCAATAAAAGGATAGAAAAAATAGGATGGTCGAAATGAAAGATAGCCAGGTCCATAAGGATTTTATGGTTATTATTCCTGAGTAAGATTCAAAGCACTGGTGGTATTGGTTGATTATCTGATTTGTATGGTTCATTTGCTTGATGGCTTTACATGCTTTTTGTTGGTTATTCCAAAAGGAATGTGAACTGATGGAAGGGCCGCTGACGCAGGGTCAAGATGAAGTCTTTGGTCATCAAAAAATATATGAGGTTTGAGAACCTCGAGGACAGATCTCTTTTCTATTCCACCCAAGAAGAATGCTTCATTTACTCGTATATTCCAATGGCGCATTGTGTTGATTACTCGCTCATGTGACGGTGCATTTCTCGCTGTAACGATGCTGATATTAAGAACAGGGGTGTAGGCCGGATTTTCTAGCTGCTCTTTTTGCTCAAGCTTTTGTATCACCGATATCTTTTTTAGAAATTCTGCTAATGGGCCGGGATTGTGAGGGGTATTCACAAGGCTTTGCTCGTGCTTATGGAAGTCTGAAAGATTTTGAGTTTTCTGAAATACAGATTCGGCTTGGTCGTCTGCGATCACACCGTCAAAGTCAAATGCAATTCTTAGCTCTTTATCGTCAGGCTCATCGTATGCAGATGTCTTCAATACTTGGCCGGCTGGATAGCCCGCTATCATTGCTTGTTTGACGTCGGTTTCATTTGCTGAGAGAAATAGGCTGATTTTTAACGCAGGGATGTAATTCTGAGGCGACCTACCTTGTAGGAACACAGCCCTGGTCATAGGCAGGGAATGATGCTCAATAGATTTCATCACTCTCATTCCGGTGTCGGGGTCATTTCTTGAAAGCAAAATCACTTCCACTGGTGGGTCTTTGGGGTTCAGCTTATTGAGAGATAGAAGTCTTCTAATGAACGAGAATGCAACGCCGTGAGGAAGAGGGTTGTTATGGTTTTTCCTTTGGTACTCTCGATAGGCGTCCTCTCCTTCAGTTCTAAAGACGTAATCAGACTCCTCTAGGTTAAATAGAGCGCTTGAGGCAAGCCCGATTACGAGTCTGTTATCAAGTTCATAAGGCATTGCAAACTCCAAAAAAAACCCCGCACAAAGGCGGGGTTTTGTCTTTCTTCGCTACCCCGAAAATCCGTATCAGGCAAAGCGTTTTATGTAGTCCTAATGGTTCGACCCGGAATCAATCCCAGCTCAGCGCACCGCCGGTCTGGTACTCGATCACTCGAGTTTCGAAGAAGTTCTTCTCTTTCTTCAGGTCCATGATCTCGCTCATCCAGGGGAACGGGTTGGTGGTGCCCGGGTATTCCTCTTTCAGGCCGATCTGGGTGAGGCGGCGGTTGGCGATGAACTTGAGGTAGTCCTCCATCATCGCGGCGTTCATGCCCAGTACACCGCGCGGCATGGTGTCGCGTGCGTATTCGATTTCCAGTTGGGTGCCCTGGAGGATCATCTGGGTGGCTTCGTCCTTCATGGCGGCATCCCACAGGTGCGGGTTTTCGATCTTGATCTGGTTGATCACGTCGATGCCGAAGTTCAGGTGCATGGATTCGTCGCGCAGGATGTATTGGAACTGCTCGGCGGTGCCGGTCATCTTGTTGCGGCGGCCCATGGAGAGGATCTGGGTGAAGCCGCAGTAGAAGAAGATGCCTTCCAGTACGCAGTAGTAGGCGATGAGGTTGCGCAGGAACTGGCGGTCGGTCTCCGGGGTGCCGGTCTTGAACTCGGGGTCGGAGATGGAGCGGGTGTACTTGAGGCCCCAGGACGCCTTCTTAGCGACGCTCGGGATCTCGTGGTACATGTTGAAGATCTCGCCCTCGTCCATGCCCAGCGACTCGATGCAGTACTGGTAGGCGTGGGTGTGGATCGCTTCCTCGAAGGCCTGGCGCAGGATGTACTGGCGGCATTCGGGGTTGGTGATGAGGCGGTAGACGGCGAGCACCAGGTTGTTGGCGACCAGGGAGTCGGCGGTGGAGAAGAAGCCGAGGTTGCGCATGACGATGCGGCGCTCGTCTTCGCTGAGGCCGTCCTTGCTCTTCCACAGAGCGATGTCGGCGTTCATGTTCACTTCCTGCGGCATCCAGTGGTTGGCGCAACCATCCAGATACTTCTGCCAGGCCCAGTCGTACTTGAAGGGTACGAGCTGGTTGAGGTCGGCGCGGGCGTTGATCATTTGCTTGTCGCCGACCTGTACGCGCGCGGAGGCGCCTTCGAGGTCGTCCAGGCCTTCCTGGATGTCGAGGGCGTCGAGGGCCTTCTTGGCGCGGGCGACGGCGTCGGAGTCAGCGGCGGATACGGCGCGGGCGTCCTGTACGGAGCCGGCGGCCTCGTCATCGAGCTTGTCGGCGCCGGCAGCGGCTGCGGCGTTGGTCGCGGCGTTGGGTTGGGCGGCGGCGGGTGCGGCGGCGTCTTCTTTGTCGAATTCGTCCCAGCTGAGCATCTGTCCTCTCTCCTGGTTGGTTCGGCCGTTCTCTGCCGGCCTGGGTAAATGGTGCGTGGGTGGGTGCACGCTGAAGCTTTTACTGCCGAACTGCTTGTCCGCCGGGGCCTGGTCACGGGCGTCTGTGTCAGCTGCCCGATGGATGCCGCGTTCGCGGTTGACGGTGTTCGGTCTTGCTGCGCGGCCTGGGCCTGCGCGTGTGGCTTCTCTCTATAAGGGAGCGGCCATGAAATTCGGTGGTGCTGTTACTGCTTCCCTGACTCCTCTCCCGGTGGGGGAGAGGAGAGGGCTACTGCGATCCAGCCTTAACGGTTCTCGGTGCGAGTCAGCGCTAGGCGGCTGCCAGGCCGGAGCCCCTGAGCGTACGGCTGTACGTGATGGGGGCCGGCCTGGTGGCCAACAACGCGATGGCCGCTCCGCGGACCGTTACTGGCAGGCTTCGCAGTCGGGGTTGTCGATCGAGCACGCTTGCGGCACCGGAGCCGGTACCGGCGCGGCGGCGGGCGCTGCGCTGAAGCCTTCATCGCTACCGGAGGAAACCGCGTTGAGCTTGCCGGTGTTGATGGTGGACTTCTCGGTGCTGGTGGCGGCCAGGGCACGGAGGTAGTAGGTGGTTTTCAGGCCACGGTACCAAGCCATGCGGTAGGTGACGTCGAGTTTCTTGCCCGAGGCGCCGGCGATGTAGAGGTTCAGGGACTGGGCCTGATCGATCCACTTCTGGCGGCGGCTGGCGGCGTCGACGATCCACTTGGTTTCCACTTCGAACGCGGTGGCGTACAGGTCCTTGAGGTCCTGCGGGATGCGCTCGATCTGCTGCACGGAGCCGTCGTAGTACTTCAGGTCGTTGACCATGACCGGGTCCCACAGGCCGCGGGCCTTGAGGTCGCGAACCAGGTAGGGGTTGATCACGGTGAATTCGCCGGAGAGGTTCGATTTCACGTACAGGTTCTGGTAGGTCGGTTCGATCGACTGCGACACGCCGGTGATGTTGGCGATGGTGGCGGTCGGTGCGATGGCCATGATGTTGGAGTTGCGGATGCCTTTCTGTACGCGAGCACGTACCGGGGCCCAGTCCAGGGACTCGGTCAGGTCGACGTCGATGTACTTCTGGCCACGGGCCTCGATGAGGATCTGCTGGGAGTCCAGCGGCAGGATGCCCTTGCTCCACAGCGAGCCGTCGAAGGTCTCGTAGGAACCGCGCTCGTCGGCCAGGTCGCACGACGCCTGGATGGCGTAGTAGCTGATGGCTTCCATGGACTTGTCGGCGAAGTCGATGGCGGCGTCGGAACCGTAGGGGATGTGCTGCAGGTACAGCGCGTCCTGGAAGCCCATGATGCCGAGGCCAACCGGGCGGTGCTTGAGGTTGGAGTTCTTCGCCTGCGGGACCGAGTAGTAGTTGATGTCGATGACGTTATCGAGCATGCGTACGGCGGTCTTGACGGTCTTGGCGAGCTTGGCGGTGTCCAGCTTGCCGTCGACGATGTGGTTCACCAGGTTCACGGAACCCAGGTTGCACACGGCGATTTCGTCTTTGTTGGTGTTGAGGGTGATCTCGGTGCACAGGTTGGAGCTGTGGACCACGCCCACGTGCTGCTGCGGGCTGCGCAGGTTGCACGGGTCCTTGAAGGTCAGCCACGGGTGGCCGGTCTCGAAGAGCATGGAGAGCATCTTGCGCCACAGGTCCTTGGCGGCGATGGTCTTGTGCAGCTTGATCTTGCCGTAGCCGGCCATGGCTTCGTAGTACTCGTAGCGCTCTTCGAAGGCCTTGCCGGTGAGGTCGTGCAGGTCGGGCACGTCGGACGGGGAGAACAGGGTCCAGGGGCCGTCGTCGAACACGCGCTTCATGAACAGGTCCGGAATCCAGTTCGCGGTGTTCATGTCGTGGGTGCGGCGGCGGTCGTCACCGGTGTTCTTGCGCAGCTCGATGAACTCTTCGATGTCCATGTGCCAGGTTTCGAGGTACGCGCAGACGGCGCCCTTGCGCTTGCCACCCTGGTTCACGGCAACGGCGGTGTCGTTGACTACTTTCAGGAAGGGCACGACGCCCTGGGATTTGCCGTTGGTGCCCTTGATGTAGGAGCCCAGCGCGCGGACCGGGGTCCAGTCGTTGCCCAGGCCACCAGCGAATTTGGACAGCATGGCGTTGTCGTGGATGGCGCTGTAGATGCCCGACAGGTCATCCGGCACGGTGGTCAGGTAGCAGCTGGAGAGCTGCGGACGCAGGGTGCCGGCGTTGAACAGGGTCGGGGTCGAGCTCATGTAGTCGAAGGACGACAGCAGGTTGTAGAACTCGATGGCGCGCTCTTCACGGTCCTTCTTCTCTTCGATGGCCAGGCCCATGGCCACGCGCATGAAGAAGATCTGTGGCAGTTCGAAGCGGATGCCGTCCTTGTGGATGAAGTAGCGGTCGTACAGGGTCTGCAGGCCCAGGTAGGTGAACTGCTGGTCGCGCTCGTGGTTCAGCGCGCGGCCCAGTTTCTCCAGGTCGTAGGTCTTCAGTTGCGGGTCGAGCAGTTCGAACTCGGCGCCTTTCTCGACGTAGGCCGGCAGGGCCTTGGCGTAGAGCTCGGCCATCTCGTGGTGGGTGGCGCTCTCGGCCACGCCGAGGAAGCCCAGGCCTTCGGCACGCAGGGTGTCCATCAGCAGGCGGGCGGTGACGTAGGAGTAGTTCGGCTCGCGCTCTACCAGGGTACGGGCGGTCATCACCAGGGCGGTGTTGACGTCTTTCTCGGCCACGCCGTCGTAGAGGTTCTTCAGGGTTTCGCGCTGGATCAGGTCGCCATCGACTTCGGCCAGGCCTTCGCAGGCTTCGCTGATGATGGTGTTGAGGCGGCCCAGGTCGAGCGGAACGACGCTGCCGTCGGCGCGGGTCACGCGGATGCTCGGGTGCGGCTGGGCGATGTCGGCGGCGCCGCTCTTGCGGGCCTGGGCGCGGGATTCGCGGTACAGGACGTAGTCACGGGCGACTTTCTGCTCGCCGGCGCGCATCAGGCTCAGTTCGACCTGGTCCTGGATCTCTTCGATGTGGATGGTGCCGCCCGAGGGCATGCGACGCTTGAAGGTGGCGGTGACCTGTTCGGTCAGGCGCGCGACGGTTTCATGGATACGCGAAGAGGCAGCGGCAGTACCGCCTTCCACGGCGAGGAACGCCTTGGTGATGGCAACGGTGATCTTGTCGTCGGTGTAGGGCACGACGGTACCGTTGCGTTTGATCACGCGCAGCTGGCCGGGCGCGGTGGCGGCCAGATCCTGGGTGGAATCGGCTGCCTGCGGCGCGTTGGCCTGCGGGTTCTCGCGAGTGGTTTCGGTCTGCATGGGGGTCTCCATGTTCTCTATTTGTTGAGTCGGGCGCGTGAGCGTCCGTCATTCCGTTTTACAAACGCCGCTGGCTCGGCCGGGGCCGGGTTCGTGGCGCTTACTACAAGGCAGGAAGGGCAGGGGACTCGAATGCCTCCCTGGCCCAGCAAGTCTAAGGTCGCTGTGTTAAGGCGCAGCGACAAACACAATACCTAGTGGTGCGACACCCTGGGGTGGTACACCGTTCTTCCGGTTCCAGTCACGTCATTCGTGTCCCGGGCCGGCACTGTCGGCCGGGGCCGCGCAGCGGGTTGGACTCCTAATGCATCACGGGGTTCGAAGCCTGCGAAAAAGGCATTTCGTGCTTGATTCTGATTGTGTCCCGTGATCTAGCCAAACCCAATATGTAGGGGTCTGGCGTGATGGGGGTACAAGATAATGCGCTCTGGGGGGTATTGCAAGGCGAGGGGAACTGGAAAAGCTGTGGATAACTTGTGGGTGAATTGTGGGTGAGGCGGGGAGAGTTTGCGGTAGCCCTCGTGGGGCCTGGCGTACGCCGTTCGTCGCGGCTGCGACACTCTGGAGCGGGCTGTTTCGAGGATGTCGGACGGTGCGCACGCTAACACAATATCTAGTGTTTCGTGGGGTTTTTGGCATGCACTGTGCAGAATGCGGGGCGTTGCTACAATGCCGCCCGTTTCACGGCCTTGATGCAGTCTATTAGGAGTACGTGGTGGAGCAAGAATCCTGGCGCATCCTCATCGTCGAGGACGACCAACGACTGGCCGAGCTGACCCGCGAGTACCTCGAGGGCAACGGCCTGAAAGTGGCCATCGAGTCCGATGGTGGCCAGGCCGTGGCGCGCATTCTCAAGGACCAGCCCGACCTGGTGGTGCTGGACCTCATGCTGCCCGGCGAGGATGGCCTGTCCATCTGCCGCAAGGTCCGTGGCCGCTACGACGGCCCCATTCTCATGCTCACCGCGCGCACCGACGACATGGACCAGGTGCTGGGCCTGGAGATGGGCGCGGACGACTACGTGTGCAAGCCGGTGCGCCCGCGCGTGCTGCTGGCGCGCATCCGCGCGCTGCTGCGGCGCAGCGAGGGCGGCCTGTCCGAGCCTGTCGAGGAGAACGTGCGGCGCCTGGAGTTCGGCCCGCTGGTGATCGACAACGCCATGCGCGAGGCCTGGCTCAACGAGCGCAGCATCGAGCTGACCAGCGCCGAGTTCGACCTGCTCTGGCTGCTGGCGGCCAACGCCGGGCGCATCCTCTCGCGCGAGGAGATCTTCAACGCCCTGCGCGGCATCGAGTACGACGGCCAGGATCGCTCCATCGACGTGCGCATCTCGCGCATCCGCCCGAAGATCGGCGACGACCCCATGCACCCGCGCCTGATCAAGACGGTGCGCAGCAAGGGCTATCTATTCGTCAGGGAGGCGGCCGAAGGCCTGCTTTGAGCCTTATATAAGGAGGCGCCGCTCCGCTTCGGGACGAAGGCGCTCCATTCTCCAGCCGAGAGCGCCATGTTTCCCACCCTAGAAACCACCCGATTCCGCCTGCGGGAAATTGGCCGGGCCGACACCCGCGCCATCTTCCTGGGCCTCTCCCACCCGGATGTGATCCGTTACTACGGCGTCTCCTACGGCAGCCTGGAGGCCACCCGGGTGCAGATGGACTGGTACCGCTCGCTGGTTCGCGAGCGCACAGGCCTCTGGTGGGGCATCTGCCGGCGCGACAACCCCCAGCAGTTGCTCGGCGCCTGCGGTTACCACGATTGGGACCACAGCCATCGCCGTGCGGAGCTCGGCTACTGGCTGATGCCCGAGCACTGGCGCAGCGGGGTGATGCGCGAATGCCTGGAGGCGGCGATCGGCCACGGCTTCGATGCCATGCGCCTGCACCGCATCGAGGCGGTGGTGGACACCGACAACGGTGCCAGCAGCGGCCTGCTGCGCCGCCTGGGCTTCGTCCACGAGGGAGTGCGCCGCGAGTGCGAGTACAAGGACGGGCGCTACCTCAGCCTGGATTGCTTCGGCCTGCTCGAACGTGACGGTGGGCGTCGATGAACTCGATCTTCCTGCGCATCTACGGCGGGCTGCTGATCACCCTGGTGCTGGTGGCGCTGCTGGGCGTGTTCACCTTCCACCAGGTCAACGAGGTGCGCGCCGACCAGTACCGCGAGAGCCTGGCGCGCGGCACCTTCCGCCTGATGTCCGACAACCTCGAGCCCATGACCGCCATCGAGCGGCGTCGCGCCCTGGTGCTGTGGAGCCGGCTGATGGGCATCCCCCTGGCGCTGCAGGACCTGGACGAGGATCGCCTCGACAGCGGCGTGCGCAGCCGCGTGCTGCGCAAGCAGGTGCTGGTGGAGCAGACCGGCCCCCACGCCGCCAAGGTCTACAGCCTGGTCAGCGAGCAGGAGCACCTGGTGCTCACCGGCGAGGTGCAGCAGATCAGCGAGCAGCTGGCGCGCGCCACCGTCTACCTGCTGATCGACGAGCTGGTGCGCTTCCCGGTGCGCGAGCAGCCCCAGCGCCTGGCGGCCTTGAAGGAGGGCAAGGAGTTCGGCTTCGACCTGCACCTGATCACCCTCAAGGACGCCGACCTGGATGAGGACCAGCGTCGCCGCGTGGACGAGGGCGACACGGTGATGGCCCTGGGCAAGGGCGGCGATTCGGTGCGCATCTTCGCCGGCATCGTCGACACGCCCTGGGTGCTGGAGATCGGCCCGCTGTACCTGATGAACCCCTACCCGCCGGAGCTGCTGGTGCTGATCGGCCTGCTCGGCCTGAGTTTCATCGGCCTGACCATCTACCTGCTGGTGCGTCAGCTGGAGCGCCGCCTGCTGGGCCTGGAGAGCGCCGCCACGCGTATCGCCCACGGCAAGCTGGATGCCCGCGTGCCGGCCAGGGGCGCCGACTCGGTGGGGCGCCTGGCGGCGGCCTTCAACGGCATGGCCGAGCAGTTGCAGCAGCTGTTGTCGGTGCAGCGCGAGCTGGTGCGGGCGGTCTCCCATGAGCTGCGCACACCGGTGGCGCGCCTGCGCTTCGGTCTGGAGATGATCGCCGACGCGGAGACCGAGAGCGCCCGGCGCAAGTACATGGAGGGCATGGACGGCGACATCCAGGAGCTCGACAAGCTGGTGGACGAGATGCTGACCTACGCCCGCCTGGAGCAGGGCACGCCGGCGCTGAACTTCCAGCGCGTGGACCTGGATGCGCTGTTCGACCAGGTGATCGCCGAACTCGCCCCGCTGCGCGTCGCCGTGCGCGTGGAGCGCGGCCAGTGCCTCACCGCCAGCGGCGAGGGCGCCTGGGTCGAGGCCGAGCCGCGCTACCTGCACCGCGCCCTGCAGAACCTGGTGAGCAATGCCATGCGCCACGCCGAATCGCGGGTGCGGCTGAGCTACCAGATCGGCCACAAGCGCTGCCGCATCGATGTCGAGGATGACGGCCCCGGCGTGCCGGAAAGCCACTGGGAGCGCATCTTCACCCCCTTCCTGCGCCTCGACGACAGCCGCACCCGCGCCTCCGGCGGCCACGGCCTGGGGCTCTCCATCGTGCGGCGGATCATCTACTGGCATGCCGGCCGCGCGCAGATCGGCCGCAGCGATGGTCTCGGTGGCGCACGTTTCAGCCTGGTCTGGCCCCGCCGCCAGGGCGATGGGGATTTGCCGCCGTAGATTGCACACAGCCCGTAGGATGGGTAGAGCTTCGCGAAACCCATCACCTCCGAAACGATGGGTTTCGTACCTCGCGGAACGCCGCCCGCCCCATCCTGCGTCGAGGCCGGGTCGGGCTTTTGTGAGAGTGGTTCAACCGCACGAGGAAGCCGATCAAGAAAAAGGGACGAAGCCCGCAGGCTCAGGCGCTGATCAGCGCACCGCCACCAGGCTCAGCAGCCGGTCGTCATACAACTGGAAATGCCCCTCCAGCTCGCTGCCCGTCATCCACTCCCCAGCCAGGTCGATCAGCAGCCGCAGTCGCGCGGTTTGTGTGGTGCCGTCCACCGCCAGCAGCTCGGCGTCGTGGAAGTAGAAGCGCTTGCCCACCAGCGGGTAGAGCGCCTTGAACAGGCTTTCCTTGAGGGAGAAGGTCAGGGTCACGCGCTCGGCCTGTTCTTCGGCGGGAAGCAGGGCGAGGCGTTGCAGCTCGGCAGGGGTGAGGATCTCCTCGGCCAGGCGCAGGGCGCGCTCGGTTTCCAGGCGCTGCTCCATGTCCAGGCCCAGGCCGCGCCAGTCCGCCTGGCGCGCCACCAGCGCCGCGGCCCAGCCGGCGCCGTGGGTGATGGAGCCGCTGATGCCCGCCGGCCAGATTGGCGCGCGGTCCTCGCCGGTGCCCGGCACGTCCGCCCGGCCGGTCAGCGGCAGCAGCGCCGCCCGGGCACAGAGGCGGCCGGCCAGGTACTCGGCGCGGCGCTTGGCCACCGAGCGCTGGATGTTGGCGGGCGCCGCGATGGCGCAACGGTCGAAGTCGTGGTCGGCGAGCTGCGCCGGGTCGAAGCGGCAGGCGCGCAGGGCGATGCCGGGCAGCGCGGTGGCGAAGGGCCAATCGGCATCCAGCGGGGTGCAGAAAGCGGGGAGGGCAGGCGTCATGGGCGCATTCTGCCGTGCCGGCCCGACGGGAGCCAGCGCCCGTGCCGGTTACATATGTTTGCAATCGGGTTACCAAAGCTAAACGGATGCCTGGCGGCCTATTTGCCAGACTAGCGGCGCGTTTCTTCTGGAACGCAGGTGAGGTTGTAGCTTGGAGTCCTGGCCACTGGTCGACTCCGGGCGTTTTCTCTGAATCGAGAACGGGAGCCCTTTTGGGGCTCCCGTTTTTTTTTGCCCCGGGCGGCGTATTCAGTGGGTCCCCGCGTTCGCGGGGATGACGGTTTGTGCCGAGGACTTTCCGCCAACCCGTCACTCCCGCGCGCGTCCTCGTGTCCATTGCAGATCGTTCAGCCGAGGTTCAGTGAGGGTTCAGGGGCGGTTCAGTGCCCCGCCGGCAAGATGGCTCCCGTGTTCAAGCACGAATCGAAATCCATCGGAGGAACGCCTCATGAAAACCATCCTGACTCCTATCGCTCTCGCCGCCGGCCTGGCCTTCGCCGCCACTTCCGCCCAGGCTGCCGACCCCTTCGTCGGCCTCACCTGGGGCCAGACCAACAACAACATCCAGAACTCCTCGGCGCTGAATGCCAACCTCGGTGACCCGAGCCTGGACAAGGTGATCCACAAGACCGGGACCTGGGGCGTACGCGCCGGCCAGATGGATGACAACGGCCGCTACTACGCCACCTACGAGAACTTCTCGGACACCGACCGTGGCAACAAGCTGCGCCAGCAGAACCTGCTCGGCAGCTACGACGTCTTCCTGCCCCTGGGGGACAACAACACCAAGCTGTTCGGTGGCGCCACCCTGGGCCTGGTCAAGCTGGAACAGGACGGTGTCGGCATGCGCCGCGACAGCGACATCGGCTACGCAGCGGGCCTGCAGGCCGGTATCCTCCAGCAGCTGAACAAGAACACCTCCATCGAGGCCGGCTATCGTTACCTGCGCACCAACGCCAGCACCGAAGTCGCGCCCCATGGTGGCGAGAAGCTCGGCTCGCTGGACCTGCACAGCAGCTCGCAGGCCTACCTGGGCGCCAGCTACAAGTTCTGACCAGTGCCACGCACGGCCGGGCCCAGCGCCCGGCCCTTGCCTGAGGAAATGCAGATGAAATTGCTGGTTGTGGAAGACGAGGCGCTGCTGCGCCATCACCTCCATACGCGCCTCGGCGAGCAGGGGCATGTGGTCGACGCGGTGGCCGACGCCGAAGAGGCGCTGTACCGCGCCAAGGAGTACCACCACGACCTGGCGGTGATCGACCTCGGCCTGCCCGGCATGAGCGGCCTCGATCTCATCCGCCAGCTGCGCAGCAGCGACAAGGTCT
Organism: Pseudomonas sp. 57B-090624; assembly: GCF_003234055.1. Classification (NCBI taxonomy): domain Bacteria; kingdom Pseudomonadati; phylum Pseudomonadota; class Gammaproteobacteria; order Pseudomonadales; family Pseudomonadaceae; genus Pseudomonas; species Pseudomonas sp. 57B-090624. The sequence goes on along the minus strand of NZ_QKRU01000057.1, from coordinate 33,196 downwards.
TTCCCATCCTCATACTCACCGCGCGCGGCAACTGGCAGGACAAGGTCGAAGGCCTGGCCGCCGGTGCCGACGACTACGTGGTCAAGCCGTTCCAGTTCGAAGAGCTGGAGGCGCGCCTCAACGCCCTGTTGCGGCGCTCCTCGGGCTTCGTCCAGTCCACCATCGAGGCCGGCCCGCTGCTGCTGGACCTCAACCGCAAGCAGGCGCAGATCGACGGCGCGCCCATGGCGTTGACCGCCTACGAATACCGCATCCTCGAATACCTCATGCGCCATCACCAGCAGGTGGTGGCCAAGGAGCGGCTGATGGAGCAGCTCTACCCCGGCGACGAGGAGCGCGACCCCAACGTCATCGAGGTGCTGGTGGGGCGCATCCGCCGCAAGCTGGAGGGCGAGCACGGCTTCAAGCCCATCGAGACGGTGCGCGGCCAGGGCTACCTGTTCACCGAGCGCTGCCGTTGAGCCACGCGGCCAGCCCCCGCCGTCGCGCCGGGTTTTCCCTGCGCCTGCGCCTGATGCTGGGCGCCACGGCGCTCGCGGTGCTGTTCATGCTGGTGCTGCTGCCCCTGCTGCGCAGCGCCTTCGACTACGCCCTGGACCAGGCCATCGAGAAGCGCCTGGCCGCCGACGCCAGTGCCCTGATCGCCGCCGCGCGCATCGTCGATGGCCGCCTGGACATGCCGGACAAGCTGCCCGACGAGGAATTCGACAACCTCGACGCCACCCAGCTCGGCTACATCTACGACAGCGAAGGCCGGCTGGTCTGGCAGTCGCGTTCCTCTGCCGATGAATCCGTGCACTACGAGCCGCGCTACGACGGCCGTGGCCACGAGTTCACCCGCGTGCACGATGTGCGCGGCCGCGAGTTCTTCGTCTACGACGTGGAGATCGACCTGCTGCGTGGCCAGGCCGCCGCCTTCAGCGTGGTCACCATGCAGCCGATGAGCGACTACCAGGTGATGCACGACGGCTTCGTCCACCAGCTCTACCTCTGGCTCGGCGCCGCCCTGGTGCTGCTCCTGACCCTGCTCTGGTTCGGCCTCACCTGGGGCTTCCGCAGCCTGCGCCGGCTCAGCGAGGAGCTGGACCAGGTGGAAGCCGGCGCCCGCGACTCCCTCAGCGAGGAGCACCCGCGCGAACTGCTGCGCCTCACCGGTTCGCTCAACCGCCTGCTGGAAAGCGAGCGCCAGCAGCGCGAGCGCTACCGCAATTCCCTCGACGACCTGGCCCACAGCCTGAAGACCCCGCTCTCGGTGTTGCAGGGCGTCAGCGAGACCATCAACAAGTCGGCCAACCCCGAGCAGGCGCATGTGCTGCGCAGCCAGATCGAGCGCATGAGCCAGCAGGTCGATTACCAGTTGCAGCGCGCCACCCTGCGCAAGAGCGGCCTGGTGCGCCACCGGGTGCGCCTGGCGCCGCTGCTCGACCTGCTCTGCGAGGCGCTGGACAAGGTCTACCGCGACAAGAAGGTGCAGGTCGAACGCGCCTTCGACCCCGCCCTCGACGTGCCGGTGGAGCAGGGCGCGTTGCTGGAGCTGCTCGGCAACCTGCTGGAGAACGCCTACCGCCTGTGCCTCGGCCGCATCCGCGTCAGCGCCGTGCAGGGCGCCGGCTTCTGCGAGCTGCGGGTGGAGGACGACGGCCCGGGCGTGCCGGTGGACCAGCGTGCGCGCATCCTCAAGCGCGGCGAACGCCTCGACGCCCAGCACCCCGGCCAGGGCATCGGCACCGCCGTGGTCCGCGACATCGTCGAGAGCTTCGACGGCGAGCTGGCGCTGGACGACTCCAGCCTCGGCGGCGCCGAGTTCCGCATCCGCCTGCCGCTGCACTGAGGGGTGGCGGGTTTTCCCCGCTCATCCGGCTTTCTTCCTGGTGGCGGCTGTTCGCGGCGCTGGCAGGGGGCTCCTGGTGCTCATCCACGGGGCGCCGTCCGGCGTTCCGTCCCTCCTGTCACCTGCGTGATTCCGAAGACCCACTAAGCTGTGATGCGCCTCCGCGCCCGCGTGCATCCACGTGGGGGGCGATGCGCGCGAATTTTTTTCGACGGGTTGTCGAAACCGGCGAAGCCCGTTCGACTAATGGACAGAACCGCCAGCCTGGCGGGCATGAAACCTGACAGAAGGAGCGACACGATGCGATTCATGGTGATGGTCAAGGCGACGAAGGAATCCGAAGCCGGCGAAATGCCCAGCGAAGAGCTGCTCGCCGCGATGGGCGCGTACAACCAGGAACTGATCGACGCCGGCATCATGCAGGCGGGCGAAGGGCTGCACCCCAGTTCCCGGGGGGCGCGGGTGACCTTTTCCGGCAGCAGCCGCACGGTGACCGACGGTCCCTTCGCCGAGACCCGCGAGCTGGTGGCCGGCTACTGGATCTGGGAAGTGGAATCCCTGGAGAAGGCCATCGAGTGGGTCAAGCGTTGCCCCAACCCGATGAGCGGCGAGTCGGACATCGAGATCCGCCAGATCTTCACCGCCGAAGACTTCGGTGCCGAATTCACCCCCGAGCTGCGTGAGCAGGAAGAACGCCAGCGCGCCCAGATGGCCGCCAGCCAACAACAATAAGGAGACGACCATGCGTATCAATGCCTACCTGATCTTCGCCGGCAACTGCCGCGAGGCCTTCGAGTTCTACCACCAGACCCTGGGCGGCGAGCTGCAGGTGATGACCTTCGGCGAATCCCCGGCGGCCGAACACGTGCCCGCAGAGTTCCACGACCGCGCCATCCACGCCTGCCTCTGCGTCGGCGACCAGTCGCTGATGGCCTCGGACACCACGCCGGAACACCCCTACGACGGCATCCGTGGTTGCTCGGTGTCGCTCAACGTCGATTCCATCAAGGAAGCCGAGCGCGTGTTCGCCGCGCTTTCGGCCGGTGGCAAGGTGCAGATGCCGCTGGAGGCGACCTTCTGGGCCGCCCGCTTCGGCATGCTCGAAGACCGCTTCGGCGTGCCGTGGATGGTCAACTGCGAGAAGGATCAGTAAGCCGCGCAAACGCGCAGCGACTGTGTCGGGCGTCGGTTTCGTCGGGCGCTGTCACTCGTCCTCGGCGGACTCGAGCAATTGCTTCGGCACTTCGCTGCGCAGCATCAACTGGCATTGCTGGCTGTCCGGGTCGAAGACGATCACCGCCTGCTTCTTCTCCAGGGCATGGCGGACGCGGGCGACGCGGGTTTCCAGCGGGGTTTCGTCGCCGTTGTCGGTGCCGTCGCGGGTGACGAAGTCCTCGATCAGGCGGGTCAGGGTGTCGGCTTCGAGCAGGTGGTGGGGAATCAGCATGGTGGACCTCGGGGGCAGGCGGCGATCCTAGCGCGATGACCGCCGCGACGCCATGCGCGGGCGTCGGCTCAGGCCGAGTGCTCCTGGCCCTGGCGCACCAGCAGGCGGTCGAGGGTGGCGAAGAGCAGGGCGCTGTCCAGCGGCTTGCCGAGGAAGTCGTCCATGCCGGCCTCGGCGCCGGCGTCGCGGTGTTCGTCGAGGATGTGCGCGGTCAGCGCGACGATGGGCACCGCCGGCAACTGGCGGCTGCGCTCGAACTGGCGGATGCGCCTGGTCGCCTCGAAACCGTCCATCTCCGGCATCTCGCAATCCATCAGGATCAGTTGCACGCCGGCCGGCTCGCGCTCGTATTCGTTCACCGCGGCCACGCCGTTGGCCACGGTGCGCACGCGGTAGCCGCGCTTGCGCAGGAAGCCCTGCACCACCAGCTGGTTCACCGGGTTGTCCTCGGCCACCAGGATGCAGGGCGCCGAGCCCGCGTCGCTGAAGGCCTCGCTGAGGATCGGGCGCGGCTCCTGGCGGCGTTCCTGGTAGAGGTCGGCGAGGGCTTCGCGCAGGGGCACCACGGCCAGCGGCTGGGCCATGGCGATCAGGCGCAGGCCGTTGCTCTGGGGCAGGTTCTGGCACTGCTCGGGCGGGCACAGCAGGAGGATGCGCTGCCCCGGCTCCAGGCGCGGGCGCAGGGAGTCGAGCCAGTGCGCGGCGCTGCCCGGCCAGGGCGCCACCAGCACCAGCAGCGGCGGCACGGCGAAGTCGTCGAGGTACTCGTGCAGGCGCTCGGGGGTCTGGCAGCGCTCGGTGCGCATGCCCCAGCGACCCAGCAGGCGGCTCAGGGCGTCGAGGCCGAGGCCGTCGAGGGAGGTGAGCAGGGCGGTCTTGCCCTTGAGCAGGCGCAGCAGTTCGTCGTCTTCCTCGGTGCCTTCCTGCAGGGGCATGTCGAAGGCGAAGCGGGTGCCCTGGCCTGCGGTGCTCTGCACTTCGATGCGCCCGCCCATCATTTCCACCAGCTCCTTGCTGATGGCCAGGCCCAGGCCGCTGCCGCCGTAGCGGCGGGTGGTGCTGGAGTCGCCCTGGGCGAAGGAGTCGAACAGCTGGGACAGCGCCTCGTTGCGGATGCCGATGCCGCTGTCGCTGATGGCGAAGATCAGGTGCGGCTCGCCGAGTGAGTTGGAGCGGCGGCAGACGTTCAGCGCCACATGGCCCTCGGCGGTGAACTTGAGGGCGTTGCTCAAGAGGTTCATCAGCACCTGCTTGAGGCGCGTGGGGTCGCCCTTGATGCGCCGTGGCACGCCACTCTCCAGGCTGATGTAGAGGCGCAGGCGCTTGTCCAGGGCCTGGGCGGTGAACAGGCTGAGGGTGTCGGAGAGCAGTTGCTCCAGGTCGAACTCGATGTGTTCCAGGGTCAGCTTGCCGGACTCGATGCGGGCGTAGTCGAGGATGTCGTTGATCACCGCCATCAATGCGCTGCCGGAGCTGGAGATGGTGTCGACGTAGAAGCGCTGGCTGCGGTCCAGCGGGGTTTCCTTGAGCAGTTGCAGCATGCCCAGCACACCGTTGAGCGGGGTGCGGATCTCGTGGCTCATCTTGGCCAGGAAGCGGCTCTTGGCGCGGCTCTCGACATGCGCCTGCTCGGCGGCCTGGCGCGAGCGGAAGCCTTCTTCCTTGAGGGTGTTGATGCGGTCGGCGAGGCCGATGGAGAGGGTGATCAGCTCGATGGTCACGCCGATCTTCACCACCGTGGCGCCGAAGATGCCCAGCACCTCCACGCCCAGCGAGCCGGTGGTGGCCTGGATGAAGGCGAACAGCAGGATGCCCCAGGCCAGGGTGTAGTGGGAGCCGTAGCGCACGCCCCGGCGCCAGACGTAGATGCCGGCCAGCAGCAGCAGCAGCGAGACGGCCGAGACGGTGAGGCTGGCGAGGATGTTCCAGGCCTGCAGGCCGATCACCGGTGCCGAGACGAACACCGCCAGGGTCGCCAGCATCGCCACCCGCAGCGTCGTGTCCAGGCGCGGGAAGTACTGCTTGGCGTGGAGGAAGTGGCGGCTGAACTGCACGGCGGTGAGGCAGTGCAGGTACATGAGGATGTAGATGCTCACCGACTGGAAGGCCACGTGTTCGGGCAAAAGCTTGAACAGCATGCCGTCGAAGCAGGCGGCCAGCAGGCCGACGTTGAGGTTGTAGGCCAGGTACCAGAGGTAGGCCGACTCGCGCAGCGAGATGTAGAGGAACAGGTTGTAGAAGAACATGGCGAACAGCACGCCGTAGAAGGCGCCGTTGAACCCCATGAGGTTTTCCTGCGCCGCCGCGCTGGCGCCGTAGGTGCTGAAGAACAGCGGCACGAAGAGGGTGCTGGTGCTTTCCACCCGCAGCAGCAGGGTGTTGGTGCCCGGCTGCAGGTCGAGGGGGAACCAGAAGTTGCGCACCTGCACCGGGCGCTGGGCGAAGGCGAAGCTGTCGCCGCTCTCCTGCTCCTGCAGGTGGCCGTCGGGTTCGAAGAGGAAGACCTTGATGTGGTCGAGCAGCGGGTAGTTGGCTTCCAGGTAGCCCGACAGCGGGTGCTGGCGGCTGTTGACCAGGCGCACCTTGAACCACCAGACCGAGCTGTTCTTGCCCATGTTCGCGTGCTCGCCGTGCACCGGGGTGAAGGCTTCGTCCGGCAACTGGCGCAGGTCGGCGAGCTGCAGCTTGCCCTCGGGGTCTTCCAGGTAGCCCATGAAGGGGCTCAGCGACAGGCGCAGGTCCTCGCGGTCCAGGGGTGCGCTTTGCAGCGCCCAGACCTGGCCGGTGAGGCAGAACAGCAAGAGCGCCAGACAGAGGCGAGGCATCCTTTCACCCCATTGTTTTTATTCACCCGTGGCCTGGCACTTTGCCTTTATGTGAGGTGGCCTTCAAGCGTCGCTTTCGCCCTTGCCCACGAGACTTCCGACAGTCGGTACGCGGGTGTCGTTTTCCATCTGCGCGGTGTGTTCCAGCTGGTGGCTGAACGGCTCCAGGGAGTTCTGCGCGGCGTCGGCGTCGCTGGCGAACACCGGCGGGCTCATCATGTAGGCGCCCAGCAGGCGGGCCATGGCTTCCAGGCTGTCGATGTGGGTGCGCTCGTAGCCGTGGGTGGCGTCGCAGCCGAAGGCGAGGAGGGCGGCGCGGGTGTCGTGGCCGGCGGCGATCGCCGACTGGGCATCGCTGTGGTAGTAGCGGAACAGGTCGCGACGGACGGGGATGACGTTCTTCTCGGCGAGCTTCAGCAGGTGCCGCGAGAGGTGGTAGTCGTAGGGGCCGGCGGAATCCTGCAGGGCGACGCTGACGGCGTGCTCGCTGGACTGCTGGCCGGGGGCGACCGGGGCGATGTCGATGCCGACGAATTCGCTGACGTCCCACGGCAGCGCGCCGGCGGAACCGGAGCCGATCTCCTCGGTGATGGTGAACAGCGGGTGGCAGTCGATGGGCGGCACCAGCTTGGCTTCGGTGATGCCCTTGAGCGCGGTGAGCAGGGCGGCGACGCCCGCCTTGTCGTCCAGGTGGCGGGCGCTGATGTGGCCGCTCTCGGTGAACTCGGGCAGCGGGTCGAAGGCGACGAAGTCACCGATGCACACGCCGAGGGATTCGCAATCGGCGCGGGTCGAGCTGTAGGCGTCCAGGCGCAGTTCGATGTGGTCCCAACTGATGGGCATGCTGTCCACTTCGGTGTTGAAGGCGTGGCCGGAGGCCAGCAGCGGCAGCACGCTGCCACGGATCACCCCGGTGTCGGTGAACACGCTGACGCGGCTGCCCTCGGCGAAGCGGCTGGACCAGCAGCCCACCGGCGCCAGGGCCAGGCGGCCGTTGTCCTTGATCTGGCGGACGATGCCGCCAATGGTGTCCAGGTGCGCCGCCACCGCGCGGTCGGGGCTCTTCTGCCGGCCCAGCAGGGTGGCGCGGATGGTGCCGCGACGGGTCAGCTCGAAGGGGATGCCCATCTCCTCCAGGCGCTCGGCGACGTAGCGCACGATGGTGTCGGTGAAGCCGGTGGGGCTGGGGATGGCGAGCATCTCCAGGAGCACCTGGCGCAGGTAGTTGATGTCGGGTTCGGGGAGTTTTCTGGCAGTCATGGCGTCTCCTTTGCGAGGTGCCGGGCCCATGGGCCCGGGACTCAGGACAGCGGCTGGCTGAGGGGGAACAGCAGGTCGATGAAGCGCTCGGCGGTGGGCTGCGGCTGGTGGTTGGCCAGGCCGACGCGCTCGTTGGCCTCGATGAACACGTAGTCGGGCTGGTCGGCGGCGGGCACCAGCAGGTCCAGGCCCACCACGGGGATGCCCAGGGCGCGGGCGGCACGGACGGCCGCCTCGCCCAGGCGCGGATGGAGGATGCCGGTGACGTCTTCCAGGGTGCCGCCGGTGTGCAGGTTGGCGGTGCGGCGCACGGCGAGGTGGGTGCCCTCGGGCAGCACGTCGTCGTAGCTATAGCCGGCGTCCCTGAGGGTGCGTTCGGTCTCCTCGTCGAGGGGGATGCGGCTTTCGCCTCCGGTGGCGGCCTGGCGCCGGCGGCTCTGCGCCTCGATCAGCGAGCGGATGCTGCGCTGGCCGTCGCCGACGATCTCCGCCGGGCGGCGGATCGCCGCCGCGACCACCTCGTAGCCGATCACCACGATGCGCAGGTCATGGCCCTGGTGGAAGCTCTCCAGCAGCACGCGGCTGTCGAAGCGCCGGGCGTTGTCGATGGCCGCTTCCACCTCGGCGGCGCTGCGCAGGTTCACGGCCACGCCATTGCCCTGCTCGCCGTCCACCGGCTTGACCACCAGGGCGCCATGTTCGGCGAGGAAGGCGGCGTTCTCCTCCGGCGTGCCGGCCAGGCGCTGCGCCGGCAGACTGAGGCCGGCGCGGGCCAGGGTGCTGTGGGTGAGGGTCTTGTCCTGGCACAGGGTCATGCTGACGGCGCTGGTCATGTCCGACAGCGATTCGCGGCAGCGCACGCTGCGCCCGCCCTGGCTGAGGCTGAAGAGCCCGGCGCGGGCGTCGTCGACGCGCACCTCGATGCCGCGGCGGTGGGCCTCGTCGACGATGATGCGCGCGTAGGGGTTGAGGTCCTCTTCCGGGCCGGGGCCGAGGAACAGGGTCTGGTTGATGCCGTTCTTGCGCTTGATGGCGAAGGTCGGCAGGTCGCGGAAGCCCAGCTTGGAGTAGAGCGCCTTGGCCTGGCGGTTGTCGTGCAGCACCGAGAGGTCGAGGTAGGCCAGGCCACGGCTCATGAAGTGCTCGATGAGGTGGCGCACCAGGGCCTCGCCGACGCCGGGGCGGTTGCATTGCGGGTCCACCGCCAGGCACCAGAGGCTGGAGCCGCCTTCCGGGTCGTGGAAGGCCTTGCGGTGGTTGAGGCCCATCACGCTGCCGACCACCTGGTTGCTCGTCGAGTCCTCGGCCAGCCAGTATACCGGGCCGCCCTGGTGGCGCGGGGTGATGGCGTCGTGGTCCACCGGCAGCATGCCGCGGCTGCGGTACAGCTGGCTGATGGCCTGCCAGTCCTCCTCGCTGTGGGCGCGCCGGATACGGAAGCCCCTGAAGGCCCGGCGCGCCGGGCGGTAATCGGTGAACCACAGGCGCAGGGTGTCGGAGGGGTCGAGGAACAGCTGTTGCGGCGCCTGGGCCAGCACCTGCTGGGGGGCGGCCACATAGAGGGCGATGTCGCGCTCGCCGGGGCTTTCGGCCAGCAGCTCGCGGGCCAGGCTGGCCGGGTCCGGGTAGGTGTGGCCCAGCAGCAGGCGGCCCCAGCCGCAATGCAGCACCTGGACCTGCTCGGCCTGTTCGTCCTTGTGCTCTTCCGCCAGGCGTGCCTGCAGGCGCTCGTAGGAGGGCGCCTGGCCGCGCAGCAGACGCTGGCTCTGCACGTACTGCTGGCTGGTAAAGAATTTCATCGCGAATCTCTCCTTAGAGTCCCTGCTCGTTGAGCCAGAGGTTGAGCGCCGCCATCTGCCACAGCTTGGAGCCGCGCAGCGGGGTCAGGTCTTCGCCGGGGTTGGCCAGCAGGCGTTCGAGGGTGGCGGCGTTGAACAGGCCGCGATCCTGGCTCGGGTCCAGCAGCAGTTCGCGCACCCAGTCGCGGGTCTTGCCCTGCAGGTGCTTGAGGCCGGGCACGGGGAAGTAGCCCTTGGGCCGGTCGATCACCTCGTGGGGGATGACCTGGCGGGCGACTTCCTTGAGCACCTGCTTGCCGCCATCGCCCAGCTTGAAGCGCGAGGGGATGCGCGCGGAGAGCTCGACGACGCGGTAGTCGAGGAACGGCACCCGCGCCTCCAGGCCCCAGGCCATGGTCATGTTGTCGACGCGTTTGACCGGGTCGTCCACCAGCATGATGGTGCTGTCCAGGCGCAGGGCCTTGTCCACCGGGTCCTCGGCGCCGGGGCGGGCGAAGTGCTCGCGGACGAAGTCGCCGGCCACGTCCCCGGTGAGCCAGGCCGGCTGCACGGTGTCGCGGTAGTCGGCGTGGCTGCGGTCGAAGAACGCGGCGCGGTAGGTGGCGAAGGGGTCGGTCGTGTCGGCCAGTGGCGGGTACCAGTGGTAGCCGCCGAACAGTTCGTCGGCGCCCTGGCCGCTCTGCACCACCTTGCAGTGCTTGGAGACCTCGCGGGAGAGCAGGTAGAAGGCGATGCAGTCGTGGCTGACCATCGGCTCGCTCATGGCGCGGAAGGCCGCCGGCAATTGCTCGATGATCTCGTGCTCGCCCACCCGCAGCTGGTGGTGGCGGGTGCCGTAGCGGCGGGCGATGAGGTCGGAGTATTCGAACTCGTCGCCGCGCTCGCCGCCGGCGTCCTGGAAGCCGATGGAGAAGGTCAGCAGGTCCTCGACGCCGGCCTCGGCCAGCAGGCCCACCAGCAGGCTGGAGTCGACGCCGCCGGAGAGCAGCACGCCCACTTCGCGGGCCGCGCGCTGGCGCACGGAAACGGCGTCACGCAGGCTGCCCAGCAGCCGGTCGCGCCAGTCGGCCAGTTCCAGCCCGGCGTCCTCGGCGCCGTGGCCGTAGTCGAGGGTCCACCAGGTGCCCTGGTCGGTGTTGCCCTCGGCGTCGATCATCATCCAGCTGGCCGGCGGCAGCTTCTCGATGCCCTTGACCAGGGTGCGCGGGGCCGGCACCACGGCGTGGAAGCTGAGGTAGTGGTTGAGCGCCTCGGCATCCAGGGTGCCGTCGATGTCGCCGCCCTTGAGCAGCGCCGGCAGGCTGGAGGCGAAGCGCAGGCGGCTGGCCGTGCGCGACAGGTACAGCGGCTTGATGCCGAGGCGGTCGCGGGCCAGGAACAGGCGCTGGCTGCCCGGCTCCCAGATGCCCAGGGCGAACATGCCGTTGAGCTTGGGCAGCATGTCCTTGCCCCAGGCGTGCCAGGCCTTGGCCAGCACCTCGGTGTCGCCGCCGGAGCGGAAGCGGTAGCCGAGGGCCTGCAGCTCTTCACGCAGCTCGGGGAAGTTGTAGATGGCGCCGTTGAAGCTCATGGCCAGGCCCAGGTCGGGTTCGACCATCGGCTGCGCCGAGCCGTCGGACAGGTCCATGATCTTCAGCCGGCGGTGGCCCAGGGCGACGGGGCCCTGGCTATGGAACCCCCAGGCGTCGGGGCCGCGAGGGGCGAGGTGATGGGTGATGCGTTCGACCGCTGCCAGGTCGGCGGGTCGCTTGTCGAAACGTAACTCTCCAGAAATGCCGCACATAGTTCCTTACCGGTTCTGCCGTTGGGGATACCACCCGCTTTATGCAGGTAGTAAGAGTCCGACCGGTATCTTTGCGGATGGTTTAGATCAAATAGTTATGAGGGGACGGGGCGCTTTCCGCCCCTGGGGCGCGCCTCAGGGGCGGCCGCAGGCGCGGTTGGCGGGCACGGCGATGTCCATCAGGCGCGGGTTGGGCAGGCGCAGGCTGGCCATCAGCGCCGCATAGGCCTCGGCGTCCGCCACCTGCAGGCGCGGGTTGTGGGCACGTTCCTCGGCGATGCTCGAACGGGTCCAGCCGCGATAGTCGTGGCCGGGGCACACCTCGGTGTCGCCGGCCAGCGCCAGCAGGCGCTGCAGGCTGGCCCACTGGGCGCGGGCGTCGCCGTTCTGGAAGTCGGTGCGCCCGGTGCCGCGGATCAGCAGGGTATCGCCGGTGAACACCCGCGCCGGAGTGCCGTCGACGGGGTCGGCGGGCAGCAGGAAGCAGTAGGAGTCCGCGGTGTGCCCGGGCGTGTACCAGGCGATCAGCTCGCGGGTGCCGAAGCGCAGGCGCGCGCCGTCGGCGAAGGTGAAGCTGGCGCAGGTGCTGCCGCTTTGGGCACCGAATCCGCTCTGGCAGCCGGTGGCCTCGCGCAGGTCGCCCAGGGCGGTGATGTGGTCGGCGTGGGTGTGGGTATCGAGCGCCAGCACCAGGCGCAGCCCGAGCTCATCGAGCAGGCGCAGGTAGGCGTCGAGCTGTTCCTTCACCGGGTCGATCAGCACCGCCTCGCCGGCGTCGGCGAGCAGGTAGGTGTAGGTGGAGCTTTGGGCATCGAAGAGTTGGCGCAGCAGCATGGTGCAATCTCCTCAGATCAGTTTCTGCAGGGCCACCGACAGGCTGGTGATCACCAGCAGCACCGCGAACAGGCGTTGCAGCGCCGGGCCGCCGAGGCGGTGGGCCAGGCGGTTGCCGACCAGCATGCCGAGCGCGCCGCCGACTGCCAGGGCACCGAGCAGCAGCGCCGGAGGCTGGGCCTGGCCCAGGTAGAGCAGGAAGCCACCGCCGGACACCACCACGACCACCGCCAGGGAGGTGGCGGTGGCGGCCAGTACCGAAAGCGGCGTGAACCAGAGTAGCGCCGGAACCACCAGGAAGCCGCCGCCGACGCCCATCAAACCCGACAACACGCCGACGCCCAGACCGATGGCCAGCAACGGCAGGTAACGCAATGGGCCCGTGCCGGGGCGCGGCTGTTCGGCACCGTGCCACAGGCGCCACGCGGACCACAGCACCAGCAGGCAGAAGCCGGTGATCAACAGGCCCTCCGGCACCCGGTGGCCGAGCCACTGGCCCAGGGCGTTGCCGGGCAGGCCGGTGGCGGCGAGCAGCAGCACCGGGGGCCAGGCCACCAGGCCCTGGCGCAGGCGCAGCAGGGTGCCGACCAGGGCGGTGAGGGCCACCGCGCCGAGGCTCACGCCGACCGCGTCGCGCAGCGGCAGGTGCAGGCTGAGCAGCAAGGGCAGGGCCACCAGCGAGCCACCTGCGCCGGTCAGCCCGAGCAGCAGGCCGAGCAGGGTGCCGATGGCGAGGGCTTCGAGAAGCATCAGCGGTTCCAGGGCATGCGGGCGAGCACCAGGGCCAGGCCGCAGGTCCCGCTCAGCCCGGCGAAGGTGAGGCCGGCACCGACGAAGCCGCTCAGCAGGTACCAGCCGGGATGCAGCCAGGTACCGAGGAGGACGCCCAGCAGCACCAGGCTGCCGGCGGTGATCTGCACCTGGCGCTGCAACTCCAGGCCGCCGCCGCTGCCTTCGCGGGGCATGCCGCAGGCCAGGCAGGCATCGGTGCCGCCCTCGATCACCTGCACGCCCGGCAGCAGGGCGCTCAAGCGCTCGGCCGCCTGCCGCGCACGCTGGCCTTTCTGGCAGATCAGGTAGAGCTCGTCGCCGGTGCCGAGGCCTTCGCCACGCAGGCGTTCGGCCAGGCGGGCGGGGTCCAGGTTGCCCAGCGGTTCGTTGCGGGCGCCGGCGATGTGCCCGGCGCGGTATTCCGCCGGGCTGCGCACGTCGACGAGGAAGCGGGCGCCTCCCCGCTGGTGGAGTTCGGCGAAGCGCGGAGCGTCGATCAGGCGGATGGCGTCGTTCATGTCGGGTACTCCCTGGGAGTATGGGTCAGGTGTACTTGGTGAAGATCGCGCGGACCCGCGCCAGGGTCTCGGCATCGTCGCGATCCGGGTCGAGTACGGTTTCCTCGACCAGGCAGGCGAGCATCTCCTGGTAGGCCTTGTCGAGCGCCTTGCGGGCAGCCGAGAACTGCTGCGCGATGGCCTCGCAGGGCTCGCCGCGGCGGATCATCGCCTGGATGCCGCGCACTTGCCCCTCGACCCGGGCCAGGCGCTTGAGCATGGCGTCCTGGCGTTCCGGCGTGGGGCCGCTCATGGCGCCAGCGCCTCTGCCAGCGGCGGATGGAGTGCGATGGGCATGGTGGGTACTCCCGTGGTTTTATACAGGGGGGAGTATAGGATCGGCTCGACGGGTTGTCAGCTGCGGCAGGTTGCCGCCTTGCGGATAGCCGGGCGGCTAGCGCCCGCGTACCAGACGGCGCAGGGGGAAGCGGTTGGGGTGGCAGGCTTCGGCGACATCGCGGGGCACGGGCAGCGGCTCGCCCTCCAGCCAGGCGGCCAGCAGTTCGCCGGCCAGCGGCGCGGTGATCAGCCCGCGCGAGCCGTGGCCGCTGTTGACGTAGAGGCCATCGAGCCAGGGCGCGGGTACGTCCGGCACCTGGCGTGCGTCGCGGCCGAGCACCGCATAGGCCTCGGCGAAGGCATCGGCATCGCACAGCGGGCCCACCAGCGGCAGGTAGTCGGGTGTGGTGCAGCGGAAGGCGGCGCGGCCTTCGAGCACGGCGGGGTCGAGCCGGTCGGCCTGCAGGCGCGCGGCGAGGTCGGGGGAAATCTCCCGCAGCAGGTCGAGGTTGCCGGCGTGTTCGGCGGTGGTCGGGGCCAGGTCCTGGCTGTGGAAGTCGAAACTGGCACCCAGGGTGTGCTCGTCGTTGCGCACCGGCGCCACGTAGCCTTCGGCGCAGACCACGGTCGCCAGGGCGCGGCTGCCCTCGGTCGCCGGCAGGCGGGTGATCTGCCCACGGATGCGTTTGAGCTGCATCCCGTTGGCCTGGGGAAAGCGCAGGACTTCGGCGGCGCCGGCGAGCACCGCGACCGGTGCCTCGGCGATCACCCGCTCGCCATCCAGCGCCTGCCACCGGCCGTTCTCGCGACGCAATTGCAGGGCCTCGCTGTGGGGCAGCAGGCGGATGCCGGGCCGGGCGGCCAGCCAGCGGCACAGGGCCGGTGGGTGCACCCAGCCGGCCTCGGGGTAGAACAGCCCGCCGGCGGGCAGGGGAATGCCGGCGATGGCTTCGGCCTGCTCGCGGTCGAGGTGGCGCAGCAGGCCGGCGGGGAAGGCTTCGGCGAGGCGCGCCTGGCGCTCGGCTTCCTTGGCTTCGAAGGCCAGTTGCAGGACGCCGCAACCTTGCCAGTCCTGATCCGGCTGCAGGTGCTGGAGCAGGCGGCGGGTGTGGCCGAAGCCGCTTACGATCAGCCGCGACAGCGCGGTGCCGTGGGCGGAGAGCTTGAGGTACAGCACCCCCTGGGGATTGCCCGAGGCCTCTTCGGCGACGCCGGCATGGCGCTCCAGCAAGGTCACCTGCCAGCCCCGTGCGGCGAGGCTGGCGGCACTGGCGCAGCCGGCGAGGCCGGCGCCTATCACCAGGGCCTGGCGCTCGCCGGCATGCGCGGCGGGCCGTGCGAACCAGGGCTTGGCGGCCGGCGCGGGCTCGCCCAGGAAGTGCCCCCGGCTCATGTGCCACTTGTTGCCGAAGCCCTGGGCGCGGCGGATCTGGAAGCCCGCCTCCTTGAGTGCGCGACGCACGAACCCGGCGCTGGTGAAGGTGGCCAGGGTGGCACCCGGCGCGCTGAGCCGTGCCAGTTGGGCGAAGAGTTCGGGGGACCACATCTGCGGGTTCTTGGCCGGGGCGAAGCCGTCGAGGAACCAGGCGTCGATGCGCGCGTCCAGTTCGGGCAGGCACTCCAGCGCATCGCCCACCAGCAGCGTCAGGGTCACGCGGCCGCCGGCGAGCGAGAGGCGCTGGAAGCCGGGGTTGATGGCGCGGTACTGGTCCAGCAGTGCGTCGGCGAACGGCGCCAGTGGCGGCCACAGCGCCAGGGCGCGGGCCAGGTCGTCGCGGGCCAGGGGGAATTTCTCGATGCTGACGAAGTGCAGCCGCGCATCGGCCGGCGCGTGCGCCTCGAAGAGTTGCCAGGTGCAGAGGAAATTGAGCCCGGTGCCGAAGCCGGTCTCGCCCACCACCAGGCGTCCACCCGCGCCGAGTTCGGCGAAGCGGCGCGGCAGGTCGTTGCCGTCGAGGAACACGTGACGGGTCTCATCGATGCCCGAGGCGGGGGAGAAGTAGACGTCGTCGAACTCGCGCGACAGCGGCTGGCCCTGCTCATCCCAGTCGAGCAGTGCGTGGTGGAAATCGGACATGGAGGACCCCGGCGGAACGAAGCGCGAATAGTAGCCGATCACGGTGCCGCGGCGCGTGCGACAGGGGGCCGCTCGGGGCGGCGGGCGAGCAGCTGGAGGCTTCGCGAGCCGCGCCTCGCAAAGCCGTGGCATCTTGGGCCATCTCTACATTAGCCGTTGTGGGCTTGATGCGAAGCGCAAGCACAGCGCTTTCTGGGGCATGTAGTGCCCACCGCGTGGGTTTCGCTTCGCTCTACGCCACCCTACGCCACCCTACGCAAGCCATCGCGCCCCCGCACACCGATGAAGCTGCTGGCGACACTTGGTGCAGACAGAGTCGAATCTTTCACCCCGCAGCGGTGCGTCTTCCGCTATTTTTTCTCCACCAACCAGGGAGAGTCGCATGTTCGAATCTGCGGAAATCGGTCATTCCATCGACAAGGAAACCTACGATAAAGCCGTGCTGGAATTGCGCGAGGCGTTGCTGGAGGCGCAGTTCGAGCTCAAGCAGCAGGCGCGTTTCCCGGTGATCATCCTGATCAACGGTGTGGAAGGAGCGGGCAAGGGCGAGACGGTGAAGCTGCTCAATGAGTGGATGGACCCGCGCCTGATCCATGTCGAGAGCTTCCTCATGCCCACCGACGAGGAGCTGTCGCGCCCGCCGCAGTGGCGCTTCTGGCGCAAGCTGCCGCCCAAGGGGCAGACCGGCATCTTCTTCGGCAACTGGTACAGCCAGATGCTCCATGCGCGGGTCGAGGGCGACATCAAGGACGCGCGCTTCGACCAGGCCATCGAATCCGCCGAGCGCTTCGAGCGCATGCTCTGCGACGAGGGCGCGCTGATCTTCAAGTTCTGGTTCCACCTGTCCAAGAAGCAGCTCAAGCAGCGCCTCAAGGACCTGGAGAAGGACCCGCAGCGCAGCTGGAAGCTCAACCCGCTGGACTGGAAGCAGAGCCAGACCTACGACCGCTTCGTGCGCTTCGGCGAGCGCATGCTGCGCCGCACCAGCCGCGACTACGCGCCCTGGTACGTGGTCGAGGGCATCGACGAGAACTACCGCAGCCTCAGCGTCGGCCGCATCATCCTCGAGGGCCTGCAGGCCGCGCTCAAGCGCAAGGACCGCCCGGTGCCGCAGCCCCATGCGGCGCCCCTGGTCTCCAGCCTGGACCACCTCAGCCTGCTCGACAGCCTCGACCTCAGCCTGAAGCTCGACAAGGACGACTACAAGGAACAGCTGGCCACCGAGCAGGCGCGCCTGGCCGGGCTGATGCGCGACAAGCGCATGCGCGGACACGCGCTGATGGCGGTGTTCGAGGGCAACGACGCGGCCGGCAAGGGCGGGGCCATCCGCCGCGTCACCGGCGCCCTGGACCCGCGCCAGTACCGCACCGTGCCCATCGCCGCGCCCACCGAGGAAGAGCGCGCCCAGCCCTACCTGTGGCGCTTCTGGCGGCACGTGCCGCCGCGCCGGCAGTTCACCATCTTCGACCGCTCCTGGTACGGCCGCGTGCTGGTGGAGCGGGTCGAGGGCTTCTGCTCGGAGGCCGACTGGCTGCGTGCCTACAGCGAGATCAACGACTTCGAGGAGCAGCTGCACGACCACGGCATAGTCGTGGTGAAGTTCTGGCTGTCGATCGACAAGGACGAGCAGATGGCGCGCTTCAAGGAGCGCGAGGAAACCTCGTTCAAGCGCTACAAGATCACCGAAGAGGACTGGCGCAACCGCGACAAGTGGGACCTCTACGTCGACGCGGTGGGCGACATGGTGGACCGCACCAGCACCGAGCTGGCGCCCTGGACCCTGGTGGAGGCCAACGACAAGCGCTATGCCCGGGTGAAGGTGCTGCGCACCATCAACGAGGCGCTGGAGCAGGCGTTCAGGAAGGGCTGAACCGGTGGGCGATGGCCGCGCATACGCAGGATGAATGATCGTCGCCCACGGACATTGGGTGGATTTATCCTCGCCCTCATCGTCAATGGACACCCGTCCTCAAACCGACAAGAAAGAGGTGCGTCATGCGTGAAGTGGTGATAGTCGACAGCGTTCGGACCGGCCTGGCCAAGTCCTTCCGTGGCAAGTTCAACATGACCCGGCCGGACGACATGGCCGCCCACTGCGTGAACGCCCTCCTGGCGCGCAACGACCTGGACCCGGCGCTGGTGGACGACTGCGTCGTCGGTGCCGGCTCCAACGAAGGCGCCCAGGGCCACAACATCGGCCGCAACGTGGCCGTGCTGTCCGGCCTGGGCATCGGTGTCGCCGGCATGACCCTGAACCGCTACTGCTCCTCGGGCCTGCAGGCCATCGCCATCGCTGCCAACCAGATCGCCTCCGGCTGCAGCGACGTGATGGTCGCCGGCGGCGTCGAGTCCATCACCCTGACGCTGAAAAGCATCAACCAGGACAACTTCGTCAACCCGCGCCTGAAGCTGGAACACCCCGGCATCTACTACCCGATGGGGCAGACCGCCGAGATCGTCGCGCGCCGCTACAACGTCAGCCGCGAGGCCCAGGACCTGTACGCCCTGCAGAGCCAGCAGCGCACCGCTCGCGCCCAGGCCGCCGGCCTGTTCGACGACGAGATCGTGCCGATGAACGTGAAGTACGGCGTCGAGGACAAGGCCACCGGCGAGAAGAAGATCCTCGAGGGCGTGGTCGACCGCGACGACTGCAACCGCGCCGATACCACCCTGGAAGGCCTGGCTTCGCTGAAGCCGGTGTTCTCCGAGGACGGTTCGGTCACCGCCGGCAACTCTTCGCAGCTCTCCGACGGCGCCTCCATGACCCTGCTGATGAGCCTGGACAAGGCCATCGAGCTGGGCCTCAAGCCGCGCGCCTTCTTCCGCGGCTTCACCGTGGCCGGCTGCGAGCCGGACGAGATGGGCATCGGCCCTGTGTACTCGGTGCCCAAGCTGCTCAAGGCACGCGGCCTGTCGGTGGACGACATCGACCTGTGGGAACTGAACGAAGCCTTCGCCTCGCAGTGCCTGTATGCCCGCGACCACCTGGGCATCGACAACGAGAAGTACAACGTTAACGGCGGCTCGATCTCCATCGGTCACCCCTTCGGCATGACCGGTTCGCGCCAGGTCGGCCACCTGGTGCGCGAGCTGCAGCGCCAGGGCAAGCGCTACGGCATCGTCACCATGTGCGTGGGCGGCGGCATGGGCGCCACCGGGCTGTTCGAAGCGGTGCGCTGATCCGCTCCACGGACGCCGCAATGACAAAACCCGCAACGGCCTGGCTGCTGCGGGTTTTTATTTGGGCGCTGCGTACCCTGGGGCGGCGGCGTTTTTTGTAGGGGCGACTTCAGTCGCCAAGCGGCGCACAGCGCCGCCCTGCGGGAGCGAATTCATTGGCTCCGTCGGCGTTAGCTGTTGTGGTTTTAATGCAAGCGCTCAAGCACGGCTATTTTCGGGCACCCAAGGGTTCGTTCCCCCCCACCGCATGGGTTTCGCTTCGCTCTACACCATCCTACGAAAGCCCGTGCGCACCACATGGCGATGCGCTGGACGAAGAAAGGTGGGGCAGCCGCCAACGCCCCTCCAGGAGGCCGAACGCAGTCGTTGCGCCGGGGGACGAGCGGCATGGATGCCGCGAGAGGCGCGCCAGGCCATGGATGGCCCATCGCGCCGGCCCCCAGAGCAACGATGGAGTGAGGGAACCCCGGCGAAGCCGGGGCCGGATGATGGGGCAAGCCCTTTTGGTTTCTTTTGGGTGGTTCGGCACCCCGACGACTGCCAAAAGAGACTCGCCCGGGGGGGCGAAACCAGAAACATCACCAGAGCTCGGCAATCA
This sequence comes from Pseudomonas sp. 57B-090624, assembly GCF_003234055.1. Lineage (NCBI taxonomy): Bacteria > Pseudomonadati > Pseudomonadota > Gammaproteobacteria > Pseudomonadales > Pseudomonadaceae > Pseudomonas > Pseudomonas sp. 57B-090624. The sequence goes on along the minus strand of NZ_QKRU01000057.1, from coordinate 13,955 downwards.
GCTGGACTCAAATCCTCTAGCAACACTTAACGCAGACAGAGCCAATTCATTCGCGATGAGAAGCCGCCGGGGCTGCGCTTGCGGTCGTATGTGCGGCGCTCAGAGGCGGCTGGCGATGATGTCGTCGGCCTGCATCATGCGGCGGATGTAGAAGGCGATCTCGCGCTCGGCGTCGGCGCGGGTGAAGTAGGGGCCTTCCAGGGTGCCTTCGCGGGTGGCGAAGAAGTACTGCCCATTCACCGCGCTGACGCGGTCGCTGCGGTAATGGGTGCTGGCTGCGGCGTCCACGGTGCGTTGCCCGAACATGCTGATTACTCCGGGGTGAATGGGTCGGATGATTGTTGAGTCTAATCCGCGTCCCGGTGCCTGCGCGCTCAGGCGATAGGCGGTACGAATCGGCGCCTGATCGCGACCGTTCGCTGCATTTCCATAAAAATGGCGCTGGAAACCTGACGCTTGGCGGCGGTGCGACCGGTACAGTTGGGCGTCGCTCGCGCAGGTAATTGTCGCTGTGTGCGTCGCAGGGCAGGTTCTAGAATGAGCGGCCCGCCGCCTTGCCGGCCGGGTCCCTTCCGCTTCGAGGTCTTCATGCACATTTCTTCCGGCCGTTGGCTCTACGGCCTGTTCCTCGCCCTGGTCACCGCCGTGCTCTGGGGCATCCTGCCGATCAAGCTCAAGGAAGTACTGAAGGTGATGGACCCGGTCACCGTGACCTGGTTTCGCCTGCTGGTCTCAGGCTCGCTGTTGTTCGTCTGGCTCGCCGCGACCCGCCGGCTGCCGCGCTTCCGCCCGTTGGGGCGCAAGGGGGGCGGGCTGGTAGCGCTGGCCATCGCCGGGCTGCTGGGCAACTACGTGCTCTACCTGATCGGCCTGAAGATGCTCAGCCCCGGCACCACGCAGCTGGTGATCCAGGTGGCGCCGATCCTGTTCCTGATCGGCAGCCTGTTCATCTTCAAGGAGAGTTTCAGCATCGGCCAGGCGCTCGGGCTGGCGGTGCTGGTGCTGGGCTTCGGGCTGTTCTTCAACCAGCGCCTGGATGAGCTGCTCACTTCCCTCGGCACCTACACCACCGGGGTGCTCATCGTGCTGGCGGCGGCCTTCGTCTGGACCTTCTACGGGCTGGCGCAGAAGCAACTGCTGACGGTGTGGAATTCCATGCAGGTGATGATGGTGATCTACCTCGGCTGCGCCGCGTTGCTGACGCCCTGGGTGGCGCCGCTGGAGGCGCTGCAATTGTCGCCGCTGCAGGGCTGGCTGTTGCTGGCCTGCTGCCTGAACACCCTGGTGGCCTATGGCGCCTTCGCCGAGGCCCTGGCCCACTGGGAGGCTTCGCGGGTCAGCGCGACCCTGGCCATCACCCCGCTGGTGACCTTCGCCTCGGTGGCCCTGGCCGCCAGCCTTTGGCCCGATCACGTGGTGCCCGAGCAGCTCAATGGCATCGCCTACGGTGGCGCGCTGCTGGTGGTGCTGGGCTCCGCGCTGACCGCCCTCGCGCCCTCGCTGGTGCGCAGCTGGAGGGCGCGCCAGGTTCGCGCGCTGTAGAGGGGGCTTGCGGGGGCGCTCCGTGCCGCCGCTTTCCCGGGCTGAAGCCCGGGCTACGTTGGAATCCTTAAGACACCCCTCGCTGGGCCTCGCTGCGCTCGGTGCCGACCTACGCCGGTTGGCGCCGAGCTAGTTGCGGGTGCCCAGGGTTTCCGCCTTGCGCAGCCAGGCCTGGCGCTGTTCCTCGGAGGAGGTGCGCACCGGGGCGAATTCGGCCAGGCGGCGGGTCTTGATGCCGCAGAAGCCGAGGATGGTGTGGGTCATCTGCCGGTGCCCGGGAGCGCCGTAGATCCAGCGGAAGTACCAGGGCGGCGTGTCCAGGGTCACCAGCAGGTCGGCGGTGCGGCCTTCCAGCAACTTTTCCCAGGAGCGCGCGCCGCGGTAGCGGAAGGCGAAGCCGGGGAGGAACACCCGGTCGAAGAAACCCTTGAGCAGGGCCGGCACGCCGCCCCACCAGACCGGGTAGACGAACACCAGGTGCTCGGCCCAGTGGATCTGCCGCTGGGCCTCCAGCAGGTCGGGCTCCAGGGCCTGGCTCTGGTCGTAGCCCTGGTGCAGCACCGGGTCGAACGCCATCTCGCCGAGCTTGAGCAGGCGCACCACGTGGCCTTCGCTGCGGGCGCCCTGGGCATAGGCTTCGCCGAGGGCGTTGCACAGGCTGTTGTCCTTGGGCGAGCCGAAGATCATGAGGATGCGCTTGCCGTCGCCTTCCAGGGGCGTGGCGCCGTGCTTGGTGGCTTCAACCATGCTGGCCGGCCTCCAGCATGGTTTCCGGGCGGACCCAGGCGTCGAAGTCCTCGGCGCTGACGAAGCCCAGCGCCAGCGCCGCCTCGCGCAGGGTGGTGCCCTCGCCGTAGGCCTTCTTGGCGATCTGCGCGGCCTTGTCGTAGCCGATGTGGGTGTTGAGCGCGGTGACCAGCATCAGCCCGCGCTCCAGGTGCTCGGCCATGCGCGCCGCATCGGGTTCCATGCCGGCCACGCAGTGGCGCTGGAAGTTGCGCGAGCCGTCGGCCAGCAGGCGGATGGATTGCAGCAGGTTGTGGGCGATCACCGGCTTGAACACGTTGAGCTGCAGGTGGCCCTGGCTCGCGGCGAGGCTGATGGTGGTGTCGTTGCCGATCACCTGGCAGGCGAGCATCGACAGCGCCTCGCACTGGGTCGGGTTGACCTTGCCGGGCATGATCGAGCTGCCCGGCTCGTTGGCCGGCAGCCTCACTTCGGCCAGGCCGCCACGGGGGCCGGAGCCCAGCAGGCGCAGGTCGTTGGCGATCTTCATCAGCGCCACGGCGAGGGTCTTCAGCGCGCCGGAGAGCGCCACCAGCGGTTCGTGCCCGGCGAGGGCGGCGAACTTGTTGGGCGCGGAGACGAAGGGCAGCCCGGCCAGTGCCGCCAGCTCGGCCGCCATGGCCTCGGCGAAGCCGTGGGGCGCGTTGAGCCCGGTGCCGACGGCGGTGCCGCCCTGGGCCAGTTGGTAGACCGCCGGCAGGGCGTTGCGGATGGCGCGCTCGGCGTAGTCGAGCTGGGCGACGAAGGCGGAGAGCTCCTGGCCGAAGGTGATGGGCGTGGCGTCCATCATGTGGGTGCGCCCGGTCTTCACCAGGTGGGCATGCCGCGCGGCCTGCTCGGCGAGGCCGCCGGTGAGTTCGGCGAGGGCCGGCAGCAGCTCGTCGTTCACCGCCCGGGCCACGGCGATGTGCATGGCGGTGGGGAAGCTGTCGTTGGAACTCTGCGCATGGTTGACGTGGTCGTTCGGGTGCACCGGGCTCTTGCCGCCGCGCTGGCCGCCGGCCAGTTCGTTGGCGCGGCCGGCGATGACCTCGTTGACGTTCATGTTGCTCTGGGTGCCGCTGCCGGTCTGCCACACCACCAGGGGGAACTGGTCGTCGTGGCGGTGGGCGAGCACTTCGTCCGCCGCCTGTTCGATGAGCCGGGCGATGTCCGGGGCGACGGTGCCGTTGCGGCCGTTGACCCGTGCGGCGGCCTTCTTGATCAGGGCCAGGCCGTGCACCACCGCCAGCGGCATGCGTTCGACGCCGATGGCGAAGTTCTCCAGGGAGCGCTGGGTCTGGGCGCCCCAGTAGGCGTCTTCGGCGACTTCGACCGGCCCCAGGCTGTCTGTTTCGGTACGGCTCATTTGCACATGCTCCAGAAAGGATTTTCCGCAGTTTAGGCCGCGGATGGAGCATGGGGTTCCGCCGGGGCGTTATTACCAGCGTGCGTGGGTGGTGCCGAGCCAGCCCAGGGCGTTGTCCACCGGCACGCGTTCGCCGGTGGGGCCGCGCAGCACGCCGTCGAAGCGGCCGAACCACTGGCGGGTGTCGGCGTAGAGCGGCCCGAGGCGGGGGTTGGCCTGGTGCAGCTGGCGCGGGGTGAAGGTGAGCTGCACGCGGTTGCACTCGGTGCCCAGCTGCCAGGGCGCGAGAGGGTTGCTCGGGGCCTGCTCGATGCGTACCGGGCGGTCCAGCTTGGACAGCTCGCCGCCGAACCACAGGGCGTTCTCGGTCAGGCCGCTGGCGTCGGTCCAGCCGGCGCCGAAGTTGCCGGCGATGCCGCCGCTGGTGGCGAAGGCGGCGCGGGTCCACTGGCTGTGCAGGGGCCAGACGCCACGGCCGAAGTCGAGGGCGGCGAAGCTCTGCCCCGCCTGGCAGTCGAAGTGGCGGTTGCCCAGCTGCACGCTGCCGCTGGCGGGGAGGCCGAGCTGGCGGCTGCTGGCGTGGAAGCCGTGGCCGGGGAAGGGGGCGACGAGGTTCACCGAATCCAGGTGCAGGGGGCGCAGCACGTCGAGCGCGGCCTGCAGCGGCTGGCCGCCGATATCGGGCACGGCGACGGTGATGCGCGCCCGCCCCGGGTGCTCGTCCACTTTCAGGTGCAGGCGCGGGTGCTGGAATTCGTAGCTTTCCAGGGGCGTGTCGGGCAGGCGGCAGCCCCGGCCGAACAGGCGCAGCTGGGAGTGATTCACTGCGAGGCCGGTTTCCATGTCGAGGAAATAGGCCGCGCAATAACCGATGTAGTCGAGGTCGGCGAGGGTCAGCGACAGCACCCATTGCGGGGTGGTGATGCACCAGTGGTTCCAGCGTTTGCGCCGGCCGACGTTGCCGGGCATCGCGCAGTCCAGGCGCGGGCGGTTCGACCAGCCGATGGCGGACGGGTCCAGCCGTCCCTGGGGGTCGCACAGCGTAGCCGACCCGTGCGGCACCAGTGCGGAGATGTGGCTAGTCATCGGACACGTCCATGTAGGGATGCAGCTTTCCAGTTTCGGGGGCGAGGGAACAATGCGCGCGACAGGTGGCCCAATGGGGCGATGTGTCGGTGGGCTGGCAGCGTTTTATTGACGCGCAAGGATGCCCAGAGGCCGCTAGCATGAGCAAGTGATGGCATTTTGACAATAGATCGTTGGAGTGCACCGATCCACAGTTCGGCCGTGATCCGGCACACGTCCTCGTCGCTTGAGCTCCCCATGGGCTCGGGCGCAGAATGACCCGCCCTCGGGTAACCCCCGTAACCGCTCAGACAAAGGAATACCGATGACCAAGCTTCGCGTACTTTGCACCGCCGTCCTGATCGCCTGCGCCAGTGGCCAGGCGCTGGCCGATGCCGCCAGTCATGCCGCCAACGCTGAGCGCTTCCTCAAGCTCGCCCACGCCGACAAGCTCACCGTGCCGGTCTACGGCCAGGTGCAGCAGATGTTCGCCCAGCGCTTCGAGCAGAGCGGCGCCCCGGCGGACAAGAAAGCCGCGCTGGAGAGCTACCAGGCCAAGGCCAACACCGCCCTCGACAAGGCCGTGGGTTGGGACAAGCTCAAGCCCGAGCTGGTGAAGATCTACACCACCAACTTCACCGAGCCCGAACTGAAGGACCTGATCGCCTTCTACGAATCGCCCCTGGGCAAGAAAGTCCTGGAGAAGATGCCGACCCTGACCGCGCAGTCCGCCCAGCTGACCCAGTCGCGCCTGGAAGCGGCCGTGCCGGAAGTGAACAAGCTGCTGGCCGACATGACCAGCGAACTGGCCCCCAAGGACCAGAAGAAGAAGTAAGCGGAGCCCTGCATGAGCATGCGTGATCGAATCCTCGCCGCGTTCGCGGCCCTCGAGCCCCAGCACCTGGAGGTGCTGGACGAGAGCCACATGCACAGCCGCGGCCCGGAGACCCACTACAAGGCGGTGATCGTCAGCCCGGTGTTCGCCGGGCTCAACGCGGTCAAGCGGCACCAGAAGGCCTATGGCTCGCTGGGTGAGCTGATGGGGCAGTTCCATGCCCTGGCCCTGCACACCTACACCCCCGAGGAGTGGGCCGCGCAGGGCGCCGCGCCGGATTCGCCCACCTGCAAGGGTGGCAGCAAGCACGATCTCTGATCGGTGCTTATCCGGGCACGGCTTCGTGCCCGGTTGCCTTTCTTCAGCCCACCGCCCTCCCGGTTTGAGCCCCGCTTGAAGCTGCCTGGTTCGGTGCGTGCACCCTGCGCGGCACACCCCCTGGCATGAGCGCGTGCCTCGCTCGACTCCGCCTGGTGGAGGTAAAGAGCGACCTCCACCCTACAGGTCATGTCCAGCCGGAGGCTTGGCGGGACTCGTGCCTTCCGTGAAGTCTCTCTCCCCTGGCTGAAGACGCCGTCCCGCACCACAAGTCGCCTGAGACCTTTTCACGCAGCCGTCCGGTTGCGCTTTTTGCTAGAATCCGCCCCCAGCGCCGGCCCAGCCGGCGCTGTCGTTTCTGTCACCCGGTCCGCCCTTTGCGTGGGCGACCACTGGAGGAAGTCCCCATGTCCCGGATCGTCGTCGCGGCGCTCTACAAGTTCGTCTCCCTGAAAGATTACGTCGCCCTGCGCGAACCCCTGCTCAAGACCCTGGTCGAGAACGACATCAAGGGCACGCTGCTGCTGGCGGAGGAGGGCATCAACGGCACCGTCTCCGGCACGCGCGAGGGCATCGATGCGCTGCTGGCCTGGCTCAAGGTCGACCCGCGCTTCGCCGATCTCGACCACAAGGAGTCCTACTGCGACGAGCAGCCGTTCTACCGCACCAAGGTCAAGCTGAAGAAGGAGATCGTCACCCTGGGCGTGCCCGGCGTCGATCCCAACCAGCGCGTCGGCACCTACGTCGAGCCGCAGGACTGGAATGCCCTGATCAGCGACCCCGAGGTGCTGCTGATCGACACCCGCAACGACTATGAAGTGGCCATCGGCACCTTCGAGGGTGCGGTCGATCCGAAGACCAAGTCCTTCCGCGAGTTCCCCGACTACATCCGCGAGCACTACGACCCGGCGGTGCACAAGAAGGTCGCGATGTTCTGCACCGGCGGCATCCGTTGCGAGAAAGCCTCGGCCTACATGCTGGGCGAAGGCTTCGAGGAGGTCTTCCACCTCAAGGGCGGCATCCTCAAGTACCTGGAAGAGGTGCCCGAGGCCGAGACCCTCTGGCGCGGCGACTGCTTCGTCTTCGACAACCGCGTCACCGTGCGCCACGATCTTTCCGAGGGCGACTTCGACCAGTGCCACGCCTGCCGCAACCCGATCTCGGTCGAGGACCGCCAATCGCCCCATTACGCCCCCGGCATCAGCTGCCCGCATTGCTGGGACAGCCTGAGCGAGAAGACCCGCGCCGGCGCCCGTGAGCGCCAGAAGCAGATCGAACTGGCCAGGCAGCGCAACCTGCCGCACCCGATCGGTCGCAACCCGCGCCAGCCCCTGGAGAGTTGAGAGAAACGATGGCCAGGACCCGCCTGCTCTACGTGATGGACCCGATGTGCTCCTGGTGCTGGGGGTTCGCCCCGGTCGCCGATGCCCTCGCCGAGCAGGCCCGCGCGGCCGGCGTACCCATGCACCTGGTGGCCGGTGGCCTGCGGACCGGGCAGGGCGCCTCGCTCGATCCCAACACCCGGCGCTACATCCTCGAGCACTGGCACGCGGTGCATGACGCCACCGGCCAGCCCTTCCGTTTCGACGGGGCGCTGCCGGACGGCTTCGTCTACGACACCGAGCCGGTGTGCCGGGCGCTGGTGGCCGCTCGCAGCCTGCACGAGGAGGCGACCTGGCCGCTGGTCAAGCTGATCCAGCACGCCTTCTACGCCGAGGGCCGCGATGTGACCCAGGCGGCGGTGCTGGTGGCGCTGGCCGAGACGGCCGGCATCCCGCGCATCGAGTTCGCCGAGGCCTTCGATGGCGCCGCCGCGCACCAGGCCACCGCCGAGGACTTCACCTGGGTGCAGGACCTGGGCATCGCCGGCTTCCCCACGCTGCTCGCCGAGCGTGACGGCCAGCTGGCGCTGCTGACCAACGGCTACCAGGGCCTGGATGCGCTCGCGCCGCTGCTGGCCCGTTGGCTGGAGCGTGCGACCCATGCCTGACCGCCTCAGCTGGGCGGAGATCCGCCGCCTCGCCCTGCGTCACAGGAAGGCCCTGTGGCTGGCCAACCTGGTGGCCGTCTTCGCCACCCTGTGCAGCGTGCCCATCCCGCTGTTGCTGCCGCTGCTGGTGGACGAGGTGCTGCTCAAGCAGGGCGACGCCGCGCTGAAATTCATGGACCGCTTCCTGCCCGACGGCTGGCAGGTGGCCGCCGGCTACATCGGCCTGATGCTGGTCACCACCCTGCTGCTGCGCAGCCTGGCGCTGGTGTTCAACGTGTTGCAGGCCCGGCTGTTCGCGCGGTTGTCGAAGGACATCGTCTACCGCCTGCGCATCCGCCTGATCGAACGCCTCAAGCGCATCTCCCTGGGCGAGTACGAGAGCCTGGGCGGCGGCACCGTCTCCGCCCACCTGGTCACCGACCTGGACACCCTCGACAAATTCATCGGCGAGACCCTCAGCCGCTTCCTCGTGGCCATGCTCACCCTGGCCGGCACCGCCGGCATCCTGGTGTGGATGCACTGGAAGCTGGCGCTGCTGATCCTGCTGTTCAACCCGCTGGTGATCTGGTCCACGGTGCAGCTGGGCAAGCGCGTGAAGCACCTGAAGAAGCTGGAGAACGACAGCACCTCGCGCTTCACCCAGGCGCTGACCGAAACCCTGGAGGCCATCCAGGAGGTGCGTGCCGGCAACCGCCAGAGCTTCTTCCTCGGCCGCCTCGGCCTGCGCGCGAAGGAGGTGCGCGACTACGCCGTCGCCTCGCAGTGGAAGAGCGACGCCGCCGGGCGCACCAGCGGCCTGCTGTTCCAGTTCGGCATCGACGTGTTCCGCGCCGCGGCCATGCTCACCGTGCTGTTCTCGGACCTGTCCATCGGCCAGATGCTGGCGGTGTTCAGCTACCTCTGGTTCATGATCGGCCCGGTGGAGCAGTTGCTCGGCCTGCAGTATTCCTACTACGCCGCCGGTGGTGCCCTGGCGCGCATCAACGAGCTGCTGGCGCGTGCCGACGAGCCGCAGTACGCCGGGCGCATCGACCCCTTCGCCGGGCGCGACACGGTGGGCGTGCAGGTGGAAGGGCTGCGCTTCGGCTATGGCCGCGACGAGCCGGTGCTCGATGGCCTCGACCTGTCCATCGCCCCGGGCGAGAAGGTCGCCATCGTCGGCGCCAGCGGTGGCGGCAAGAGCACCCTGGTGCAGCTGCTGCTGGGCCTCTACACCGCCCAGGCCGGGACCATCCGCTTCGGCGGGGCCAGCCTGGAGGAGATCGGCCTGGAGCGCGTGCGCGAGCACGTCGCGGTGGTGCTGCAGCACCCGGCGCTGTTCAACGACAGCGTGCGCGCCAACCTCACCCTGGGCCGCGAGCGCAGCGACGAGGCCTGCTGGCATGCGCTGGAGATCGCCCAGCTGGCCGACACCATCCGCGCGCTGCCGCAGGGGCTGGACAGTGTGGTCGGCCGTTCCGGCGTGCGCCTTTCCGGCGGCCAGCGCCAGCGCCTGGCGATCGCGCGCATGGTGCTGGCGGACCCGCGCGTGGTGATCCTCGACGAAGCCACCTCGGCCCTCGACGCCGCCACCGAGTACGCCCTGCACCAGGCCCTGGCGCGCTTCCTCGAAGGGCGCACCACGCTGATCATCGCCCACCGCCTGTCTGCGGTTAAGCAGGCTGACCGGGTGCTGGTGTTCGACGGCGGGCACATCGCCGAGGATGGCGACCACCAGCGCCTGATCGCCGACGGCGGGCTCTACGCCAAGCTCTACGGCCACCTGCAGCACTGAGCCCGGTGCCGCCGCGTCAAGCCGGCGCACCGCGCTGTCAACAATTCATTACGCCAGCGCCCGCCGGCTCCGCGCCGGCCGTGGGGAGGCCGCAGGCGTAAGGAAAAGCTTCCGCCGCCCAGCTCGGCCCACACAGTTTCGGCACGCAACTGTGCCTTGTCTCGGGGCGCCCGGGCGGGTGTGATGGCCCCGCCACGCGTGCCGGCCATCGAGCACGCCCATGACAACAACACCCGGAGGTCCTCGATGACCCCAGCCTTGCAACCCGGCGCCCGTGCGCCCGGCCTCCCCGTATCCGCCATCGCCTGTGACCTGCCGGCCCCGGCGTGCATCCCTGTCAACGCGACGCGTCGCGCCCATCCCCCCCGTTCCCCTGGGGAGGTGCCGCCCGACGCCCGCTGAAAGGTCCACCCGCCTTGCCATTCCGTCGCGCCACAAGCGCTGCGGGTCCGATTTCCGTCACGAAAACAACAAAAGGTGACGCCATGCACGACACGCAATCCCAGGGCACGCTCCAGCGCGGCCTGAAGAATCGCCACATCCAGCTGATCGCCCTCGGGGGCGCCATCGGCACCGGGCTCTTCCTCGGCTCGGCCGGGGTGCTCAAGTCCGCCGGCCCCTCGATGATCCTCGGCTACGCCATTTGCGGCTTCATCGCCTTCCTGATCATGCGCCAGCTCGGCGAGATGATCGTCGCCGAGCCGGTCGCCGGCTCTTTCAGCCATTTCGCCCACAGGTACTGGGGCGGCTTCGCCGGCTTCCTCTCGGGCTGGAACTGCTGGGTGCTGTACATCCTGGTCGGCATGTCCGAACTCACCGCTGTGGGCAAGTACATCCACTTCTGGTGGCCCGAGGTGCCCACCTGGGCCACGGCGGCGGCCTTCTTCGTGCTGGTCAACGCCATCAACCTGGCCAACGTGAAGCTGTTCGGCGAGGCCGAGTTCTGGTTCGCCATGATCAAGGTGGTGGCCATCGTCGGGATGATCGTGCTCGGCTGCTGGCTGCTGTTCAGCGGCTCCGGTGGCGAGCAGGCGACCGTGTCCAACCTCTGGGCCCATGGCGGCTTCTTCCCCAACGGCGTCGGCGGGCTGGTGATGGCCATGGCCTTCATCATGTTCTCCTTCGGTGGGCTGGAGATGCTCGGCTTCACCGCCGCCGAGACCGAGAAACCCGGCCAGGTGATCCCCAAGGCGATCAACCAGGTGATCTGGCGCATCCTCATCTTCTATGTCGGTGCCCTGGTGGTGCTGCTTTCGCTGAGCCCGTGGGACGCGCTGCTGGCCAGCATCAACAGTGCCGGCGATCCCTACAGCGGCAGCCCGTTCGTGAAGATCTTCGCGCTGATCGGCAGCGACGCCGCGGCCCACCTGCTGAACTTCGTGGTGCTCACCGCCGCGCTCTCGGTCTACAACAGCGGCACCTACTGCAACGGCCGCATGCTGGTCGGCCTGGCGGAGCAGGGCGATGCACCGAAATCCCTGGCGCGGGTCGACACGCGCGGCGTGCCGGTGCGTGCCCTGGTGGTCTCGGCGCTGGTGACCTTCCTCGCCGTGGTGGTGAACTACGTGGTGCCGCACAACGCGCTGGAGCTGTTGATGTCGCTGGTGGTGGCGGCACTGGTGATCAACTGGGCGATGATCAGCTACTCGCACCTCAAGTTCCGCCAGCACATGGACCGTGAAGGCACCCGCACCGCCTTCCGCGCCCTCTGGTCGCCCTTCGGCAACTGGCTGTGCCTGGCCTTCGTGGTCTTCATCCTCGGCGTAATGCTGCTGATCCCCGGTATCCAGGTGTCGGTCTACGCCATTCCGGTGTGGCTGCTGGTGATGGCGGGCTGCTACCGCCTGAAGCTGTCCAGCGCCGCGCGGGCCAAGCAGGCCTACGCCGCCGGCTGACCTCGCCACGCCTCACCCGGGCCCGGCCCTCGCGCCGGGCCTTTTCATGGGTGGCGTGCACCGAGCGTGGCGCGCTGCCGGGCGATCTGCGAGCATGTCGCGCCGCCTGTCCATGGAGGGTGCATCCGCAATGATCTTCGGCCCCGATCCCACCTTCATCCTGATCTTCGGCATCGCCGTGCTGCTGGCCGTGCTGTCCGTGCCCGGCCTGCTGGCCCTGTCGCTGGCGCTGGCGTTGCCGCGCTCGCGTCGTCACGTCCTGGCGCGGCCCTGGCGCTATGGCGTGCTGGGCGTGCTGCTGCTGTGTTTCGCCGCGCTGGGCGTGCTGATTCTCTGGCAGGAGCGGCAGATGGAAGCCGAGATGCAGGCCGAGCACGACGCCCTCAACCCGCGCCTGGAGCAGGACCTGCAACTGGGTGAGCTGCTGTTCCCCGCCGGCAGCCAGGTGCGCCTGGATACCTTCGAGCCCCTGGACTGGCAGGACCAGCCGCAGCCCCATGGGCTGGACAGCCTGATCGAGGCCTGGCTGCCCAGGCCGCAGCGCGTGCTGGGCCTGGAGGTGGACGCCCTGGAGCTGCCGCTGCACCACTATTTCTCGCGCATGCGCCTGGTGCACGACAGCGTCGTCGAGGGCTGGCCCTGCGCGGGCAACGACTGGGTGGAGTACCGCCGCGAGGTCGAGGAGCGCTTGCAGCCGTCGCGCTGGCGCTTCGACCGCTGCCCGCTGGTGCCCGGCAGCCGGCTGTTCGGGCTGGAGTGGCCGCTGGGCAGCCTGGTCTACGGCAACGGTTACGGCTGGACCCTGCGGGTTTCCGACAGCGCCGGGCCGCTGTCGCTGGAGGGCATGAGCCTGCTGGAGCTGAACCTGATGCTCGATGGCGAGCGCAACCTGCTGCGCTGGGATGGGCGATTGGCCGCGCCCTACTCGCTGGGCGACTGGGACTACCCCGCCGGCACCCGCGTGCGCCACCTCGACGAGCAGCGCCTGTTGCTCAGCCCGACCCGCGACGCCCCGGCCCACAACCGCGTGAATGGCGAACAGGTGGCCTTCGGACAGTCGCTGGTGCAGGCACGCGATGGGCGTGAGCTGGGGCGTGAAAGCAACGAGCGGATGGGGGTGAACGACGTCTGGGAGTGACGGCCTACGGCGATCGCCCCTGTGGATGTCGGCAATCTCCGAATCCCCGCTCGCATCCCGGGCATCCCCTGGCCTTGCCCTGACGGGGACGGACGTTATGGTTGTCCGTCGCCCCGAGGAGGAAGCCAGAAGGAGTCCCCAGATGAAGCTTGCTCTGCAATTCGACGCATCCGTCGGTATCAACGTCCTGCGCCAGGTCATCCAGGCGGCGGGCGAGAACACCACCATCGCCTTCAACGCCGCCCACGGCCTGGACATCGGTGACCTGCTCTCGGTGGTCAGCGCCGCCGGCAGCGACAAGCAGCTGGTGCTGGGCTTCGACGGTGCCCGGCTGACCCCGCGCAACCTGCAACAGGCCACCAGCTTCGCGGGCGAGCGCACCGCCATCGAGATCGGCAAGGCCCAGAACGTCAACACCAGCGCGCTGCTCGCGGTCATCAACGCCGCCGGCCACGGCAAGCAGGTGAAGGTCAGCTTCAACGGCGCGCAGGCCGACGACGAGGCGCTGCGCCAACTGGTCGACGCCGCCGGGCGCCAGGTCGGCATCGACATCAATGCGGGCCACGCGGTGCCCATCGAACGCCTGCTCGGCATCATCGATGCCGCGTCCAGGGAGGGTGGGCTGGGCCTGGAGTTCAACGGCGCGCAACTGCTGGAGGCCAATATCCTCCAGGCCGTGGAGCGAGCCGCCGGCAGCACCGCCATCGGCATCAACTCCGCCCACGCCGTCAAGCAGGAGACCCTGCAGGCGGTCATGCAGGCCGCAGGCGACGGCACCCACCTGGGGCTGTCCTTCCATGGCGGCCAGCTCGACGACAAGGGCCTGCTCGCCGCCATCGAGGCCGCGGGCACCAATACCCAGATCAAGGTCAACACCGCCCAGGCGATGGGCGCCGGGGCGTTGCTGCTGAGCATCAACGCGACCGCCAACACCAAGCGCTTCAGCGTCGAGTTCAACGGCGCCGAGCTGCCGTTCGGCAACCTGCAGCAGGCGGTGGAGGCGGCCGGTATCAACACCGCCATCAGCGTCAACACCGCCCAGGCGATGGACCCCCATGCGCTGCACTCGGCCATCGAGGCGGCGGGTGACCTGAAGCGGCTGGATGCACAGTTCAATGCCACGCAGATGGCCGCGGAAAGCCTCGGCCAGTGGGTCGGCGCCGCCGGCAGCCGCGTGGGCCTGACCATCGCGGCCGCCCAGGCGCTGCCGCTGCCGACGTTGCTGGAGGCGGTGCAGGCCGCCGGTTGAGCCCCGGCACTGCGC